>NZ_JBEXVQ010000037.1:0-94690 GCF_040629405.1 Lentzea sp. NPDC005914
CCGGGGCTTGTTCGAGCCCGTGGTCTTCATAAGGACATCCTTCCAGGGGCAAAACCCCTGATCTCAGGTGTCCGTCAAAACGGGTCAAGCCCAGACCTCAACTGCACTCAACTGCCCTTAACCGCAGCTCAACGGCCCTGAACGGACGCGTGCGGCGACCACGGCACAGGTGAGCACTTAGTACTCCCGGCAGCAGGCGAGACGACCGGACCTGGTAGCTCCGTACGCACGCTCATGCCGATGAGCGGACGACACCGAGCTTGCGCTTCGGCGTACTCGCTCACCGACCTCCGGGTTCACGATGTCTTCGCTCAAAAGACCCCACGTCGATCGTGTCCGGACCGCACGCGGTCACGGGCCAGTGGCGTCGCACCGACTCCTGCACGGCGTTACCGCCTCACCCGGAAGGCGCACTCACACCTTGGTCAGGAAGCCGGTCATGGTGTCGATGACGGCGGCGGTGATGTCGTGCCCGGTGTCCGGCACGATCGCGAGCTCGCCCGCGGTGAGCGACCGGTAGGCCGCACACGCCGCTTCGACCGTGCAGAAGAAGTCGCGGTCGCCGGCCAGGATCAACGTCGGCGCCGAGATGGCGGCGAGATCAGCGGTCGAGTACCCGACCGGCGTGGTGGTCCGTTCGAAGAACTGCCCCAGGTAGGTCCGCCAGTAGCCCTCACCTTGCGCCTGGTCGTAGTCGACCCGCATCCGCGAGAAGGTCTCCGCCATCGGTGGCACCGCGCCGAAAGCCTGTTCGGCCGCGTCCGGGTCTGCCTGCGTGGCAGCCGGGCGCCCGCCGAACGTGGGCCGGAACACCTGGTCCAGATGCTCGGCGAAGGCTGCGTCGAAGTAGTCGAAGCCCGCGTGGTTCACCAGCGCGCGGACGAGGCCGGGCCGCCGCAGCGCCGTGACGGTGGCGGTGGCCGCGCCCTCGCTGAACCCGGCGAGCAGGACCGGTCCGAGGTCGAGTGCCTCGATCAGCGCGACCACGTCGTCCGCCAGCACGTCGAACGTCACCGGCCCTCCATCGTGGACGGTCGCACCCGAACCGCGCGTGTCCGGCGCGATGACCCGGAAGTGCTTGGCCAGCGTTTGCAGGTGGTCCACATAGGCCACCCGAGAACCCGCCCACACCGGTCCGGTCGAGGCGAGCGCACCGTGCAGCAGCACGAGCGGCGGTCCGTCACCCGCATCTGTGCAGGCGATGTCGATGCCGTTGGCGTGAACGAGCCGGGCGCCCCGCTGAGCCGCGATGTCGGACATGTCAGACCTCCAGGTGATCGCTGTTGGATCGATTGGACGCCTTCCCGCTGACCCTTCTCATGGGGCACGTGCCTCATCTTTGCTTCGCGGACCGCTCAAGCGGACAGGGCGTCGTGCAGGCCGTACCTGATCGCGAACAGGCTCGCCTCGACCCGGCTGGTCACCCCGGCCTTGGCATAGATGTGCTCGATGTGGTTACGGGCCGTCTTCGGCGATATCACCAGCGTGGCCGCGACGTCCTTGCTCGACATGCCGCGCGCCACCAGCCGCAGCACGTCGATCTCCCGCTCGGTCAGTCCCGCCGGCCGGGCCCTGCGCGTCCGGGCCCGATGGCCGGCCGCGGCCAGCACCTCTTCCGCGGCGTCCCCGTCGAGCCGCCCCGCCCGCACCTCCGCGCGCAGCTCAGCCGCCGCGTCCGCCAGATCACGCGCGGGCCGATACGGCCGCGGCTCCACCATCGCCTGGTAGACGTCGGCGGCGGCCAGAATCCGTGCGGACAGCGAGATCGCGTGCCCTGCCAGCCCGCGCGGATACCCGGACCCGTCCAGCCGTTCCCGCACCTGCGCCGCGAGCGCACCGATCGTCGCGAGCGCGGGAGACTGGCAGAGCATCCGTTCGGTGAGATGAGGCTGCAACCGCACCCGTTCCCATTCACCGAGCCCCAACGGCCCCGGCTTGTCCCAGATCGCGTTCGACACCCCGAGTCTGCCCAAACCGTGAGCAAGCCCAGCCCGGCGCAACGTCCGCAGTGCCACGTCATCAAGCCCCAGCCGATCGCCGGCTTCCCCGGCCAGCTGCGCAACGTTGCGCGCATGCCCCAGCGTGCACGGACTCTTCAAGTCGACGAAGTCAGCGACAGCTCCCAGCGCCCCGTCCAACTCGGCGTCGGTGAGCGGCCGATCGAGCACCGGCTCGGCAGCGATGACCTGGTCCCAGGTCCGAGCGCCGTCCACACCGTCGAGGATGTCCCCGGCCGCCTCGCAGAACGACGCCGCAACCCCCGGATCGAACTGACTCCCCGCCAGCCCGCGCGCCAGCTCCACCGCCGCCCCGACCCCACCGGACCGGTTGGCCACCTCGACGAACTCGGCCAGTTGCGAGATCCGGGCGGCCAACGGCACCGCCTCCCCGGACAGCGCCCCAGGCCAGCCCCGCCCATCCCACTGCTCGTACGACGCGCCGACCGCATCCTGAACAGCCTCCGACAGGCCGACCTCACGAGCCAGCAGCCGAGCCATCGCCGCATGCCGCGCGATCATGCCGTCGAACTCCTTGCGCCCTGACAACGCGAAGCTCAACCCGATGCGAAACCGCTGCAACAGCGGCCGCCCCGACCCGAGCTTGCGCAGCCCGGCCACAGCGGAACGAACGCCGTGCAACGGGTACAGGTACTTCTCACTCTTGAAAGCGATGTCGTCGCCGAACCACTTGGCCTGCTCATGTGCGTCGGTGTGACAGCCCACGTTGATCAGCAGCGCCGTGTAGTAGACCGTCGAACGTTCCCGCTCATCGAGCCCGAGGTGGTCCGCGACCCGAACGGCGATCCAGCACTGGCGAAGGACGTGCTCCATCGGCTGGCCGAACCCGAGGTCGATGCCGAGGGACAGCGCGGCGATCAGCTCGGCCAGGCGAACGGATTCCTCGTCAGCCTTCTCGTGCATCTCGCCGCAACTCTATCTCCGGCAAGAATGACCCGCAGCAGAACTCAGGACGTCGACCGCTCGGTTTCCTTGCGCAGCTTCGGACTGGAACGGTTTGATGTCCGGGTGCTCTGGTTCGACCACCGGGATCTGCGGCGACGCGCGACCGACGAGTGGTACGCCTGGGGCAGGGACCGGGTCGGGGAAGTGCGCGATCTGGAATGTTCGCCGCGGCGGGTGATCGGCACGGTCGAATCCTTCGTGGCCCGGTTGACCCTCCGGGACGATTGCCTGACCGGGGATTGTTCCTGCGGCTGGGAGCAGCTGACGAATTTCTGCGAACACTGCGTCGCGGTCGGGCTTGCGGCACTGGCCCGCGAACCAGCGGAAGAACACCCGGCAGTGGAGCTCCCCGCACCGAAGCCGGCAGACCTGCCTGCCTACCTGGAGAGCGTCGGCCGAGCGACGCTGGTGGACCTGCTGATGGGATTGGCGGACACCGATCCCGCTGTGCATCAGTTGTTGTCATCACGCGCCGCCGGAAGCGCCGCGCCGACCGCGGATGACCTTCAGGAACTGGTGGACGCGCTGGAACGCGCGGGCTGGGCGGATGTTGACGACATGTCCATGCTGACCCGCTCCGTGGACCAGACTCTGCACACTCTGCGGGTGGTCGCGATCGACCACCCGCAGCTGGTGCGCCCGTTCTGTCAGCAGGCGCTCCGTTCCTTGGCAGCCAGTTACGACCCGGACGACGGCCGCCGCTGCGCTGTCGTGGACGCCGCAATGGCACGCGTGACCGAGGCCTTCGTGGCGGTGTGCCGCGCCGCGCCGCCGGACCCGGCAGAACTTGCCCAATGGCTGGTCGACCTCCAGCTCGACGGCGCTGCGGGCAAGCCGGCGGTCACGGATTTCGCCGACGCCCTCGGCGACACCGGACACGCGCGTTATCGAGCGCTGCTCGAGCAGCAGCTCGTCGAGGACCCGGACCCCGGGGACTACGAGGCCGCAGAGCGCGCACTCGATCGCCGGGAGAAGATCTTCGAGTTGCGCGAGACGTTCCTCGCGCGGGTCACCGGGGATGTCGACGACCTGATCGCGCTCTACGCACAGGACACATCGACCAACTACCGGCGGTACGTCGGGATCGGCAAAGACCTGCAGGCGGCGGGACGGCTCGACGACGCCATCCGGTGGCTCATCTTCAGCCGGACCGACTCGGCCCGCAGACGGCTCCATCGGCTCGACCCGACCGAACCGTTCGGTCTGTCCGACCTGCTCGCCGACATCTACACCCAGACCGGCCGGCACAAGGAAGCCGCCAGAGCCCGCTGGACGGCCTTCGAACAAGAACCCACTGACCAGACGTACTTCGCGCTCCTGCAAGCCGCCGAGACACTCGACGCGGTGGACTACGCGAAGGACCGCGCGATGACCTTCCTGCGCACCCGCGCGACCGCCCGGGGCAGGAATGCCGATCCGCTCGTCAGGATCCTGACCGCCATCGGCGACGTCGACAAGGCGTGGGCCGCGGCGCACGAATTCCAGTGCGGCGGCGACGTCAAGTTCCTCGTCGCCACGAGACGCGCCTCCAGACACCCTGAGGATGCCATCCCGTTGTACGAGCGCAAAGTCGAGGAAAAGATCGACCGCAAGCATCGAGGCGGGTACAGCTCGGCGGCCAGGCTGTTCAACGTCCTGAAGTATCTGCATCACTGCGCCGGCACGGAATTCGGCACGTATCTCGCCGGCGTCAAGGTCACTCACCGCCGCAAATCCGCATTCATGGAGATTCTCGCAGAAGCCGGGCTGTGAACGAACTGTCCCGCCGCTTCCAGCCGCGGTACCGAGATGCCCGACCGTCGCGCTTCGGCCAGGGTGTCCTGCATCGGCATGTCAGGCCCATGCAGGCAGTCACGTCCACGAATCAGGCAACACAGGTCGGGCGGACTGGAGAAACCCCGCCGGGATGCCACGACCCAGTAGTAGAACTGGGCGAGCCACGAGACAGGAGGGTGCAGTGGACGGGGTCGAGCGGGAAGTGCTGACCATGCTCTGCGAGGGATTGCCCGAGTTGCGCAGGGAGTGCGCGGGTCTGCCGACGGACCACAAAGCGCTGCTGGACCACATCGAGGCCGAGGCCGCCTCCCGCCGCCCGGTGGCCGGGCTCGTCGCGCAACTGGTCGGATACAGCCCCGCGGACATCGTCGAAGCGCGCCGGGGCCCCGCTACCGGCCTACCCGGTGCGGGTGGGGGCCGGGCGGACGATGAGGTCTTCGGTTGCCCTGACGACAGCTGCAACCACCGCGCGAGAACGGTGCCGGCGGGCGAACCGCCTTGGTGCGCGGTGCTCGGACAGCGCATGAGGCGTCTGTGATGGGCAAGTTCTTCGAGGAACTGGCCAAGAAGCTGGCCGAGCGGTGGGTAGCACTGCTGGTCCTGCCAGGCGCACTGTTCATCCTGGTCACCGCGCTGGCATGGCCGGATCCCGTGCGGCGTTGGCGGGCTGCGGCACGCCGACGGCGGTGGCTGTCCCAGGTCGGCAAACGCGTGGAGGTCGACCGGGACGACCCCGACCGGCAGGCGAAAGTCGACCGGTTCGCCGAGCGGGCCAACCGGATCGCGATGGCCATCGACTTGGCGTTCGGTTGGTCGCGGTTGTGGTTGGTGCTGCCCGACACGGTCCGCGCGGAGATCACTGCCGCGGAGGCGGCGTTCGGCGTCACCGGGTGGGCCAAGGGGCGCCACGCCATCGCCGAACTGACGGCGTTGTCGGAAGCCGCCGTCGACCTGCACGGGCGCACCCTGGCCCGCGCCCTCGGTGTCGGCGACCAGGAGGAGACGGGGGTCCTCACCATCGAGCAGGGGCGGGCGATCACCGCATTGGTCCGAAAGGGACGGTGAGCGCATGGACCACCAGCCGATCATGCAGTGGGCGCTGCGGAAGCGGAAGCCATTGGACGAGGAAGTGCACATCCGGGTCAGCGTCCGCGCCGGGGAATACAGGGTCGACCACACCGGATTCGGCCACCGGCACTACCCGGACAAGCAAAGCGCCTGGGACGCCGTACAAGCGCTGCAAGCGGGGCACGACGGTGCATGGGTTCAGGTGGCGTGCGATGACAGCCCGTTCACCGCGATGCGCCCGGCGGACGGTTCGCGAGTGCTCTACGACACTGCGGACGCGTGCCTGTACGGGCACTGGGGCGAGCGCGCGAGCAGTTGGTGGAAACGCTACGAGCAGGCCATGGCGGCGGGTGAGACCTTCCGGCAGACCGTCGCGCACGAACTGTTCGGCGGCTACATCGAAGCGATCTCCTACCACGACCCCGTCACTGGTGAAGGTCGATACGCCGTCGTGACCGCAGTCGACCCGGGCTCCGACTACCTCGTAGTCGACTACCCGGACAGGTCCACCGCGGAAGCCCAGTACGAGTCGGCCGTTCACGCCCACCGCAGTGACGAGTTCCCGTACCGGTCCTGCGACATCGCCACGATCGTCGTCGACTCCGCGTCGGAGATGCCGGACAACCTCATCCAACTCTCCGACGGCACTGTCATGGACCGCGACGACCACGAGGAGATGTACGGCCACCGCGCGGAGATCGACTTCCCCACCACCGCCTCCTCGGCGAAGCCCGGCCGGGTACGGGGCATGACCAGTCGCCCACGGGATTGGGGACCGGGTCGCATGGAGGTCGTCGACGCGACGCCCGAGTCCTGGCTGCGGTTGGGCATCGCACGGCATCCGCACGCGCTGGCGCTCCTCGACCTCCCCGATGGCCGGCTGCTGATGGCCTCCGGCGACGACGGCGGCGCCACCGTGTGGAGCCCCCGGGACGGTCTGCCCCGCCAGGAGTTCGTCGGTCACGGTGATCGGGTGCTCGCCACCGCGCTGTTGCCGTTACCCGAGGAGGAGGCGGTGCTGGCGACCGGCGGGCAGGACGGCCTCGTCAAGCTCTGGTCGGTTCGCGACGGCCGACCGCTGTTGAGCTTCGGAGCGCACCGCCACCCGGTCAACGCCGTCGCCTGGGTGTGCCCTCCGGGGGACGTACCGTGGTTGATCACCGGCGGGGACGACGCGACCGTCGTGGTGTGGGACCCGGAGACGGCTCGCCAGATCGTGGACTGGAAGATCGGCGAGCCGGGCGTGCACGTCGTGTGGTCGCTCGACGCGCTCGTGCTCGCGAACGAGCACGTCTGCGTGGTGGCGGGATCGGATGACGGCTCCTGCTCGATCGTCCACGTGTGGGACGCGACCGCGCGGACGACGCTGCACACGTTCTCCATGGAGCGGGCGAGGCTGGGGATCGAGTCGCCGAGTGTGGCGGCCGTGGGGTTGGTGGACGGGTCGTTCCGGGTGGCGGTCGCCAGCGGCTCGGCGGTGCGGGTCTGGGACGGGATCACCGGCGAGGAGATCCGTGCCTTCACCGTCCCCGGCAGGCACGGCCAACTCGCCATGGTGGTCCTCGAGGACCTGCGGGTGGCGGTCGCGGTGACCGACGGCGAGCAGACCACGCTGTGGGACAGCGAATCCGGGGAGGAACTGGCCTCGGTGGCGAGCCCCGAGACGTACCCGACCGCCCTGGCCATGACGACCACGATGGACGGTGGCCTGGTGCTCGCCGTGGCCAGCGCGGACCACGCCCCGGCCCGTCTCCTCCGCTTGGCGGAGTGAACGAGCGATGCGGATCGACGAGCAGATCAACCGGGTGGAGGACTGGCTCCGCTACGCACCTCCGGCGGCGTTCTCCCCTGATGCCGAGGAGGAGTCCGCCAAGCTGTGGCGGACCGTGCGAGCGGCGACCGACACCAGCGAGTCACAGGTCCTCGCGGCACAGCTGGTCAGGGCCAAGACCGTGCTCGGTCAATTCCACCACCGCCGGTACCGGTTCCAACGACGACCGATCGACCTGGCCAAGGCGGTCATCTGCCTGTCCCAGGTCGCCGACGACCACCAGCGGGTGCCCCCGGACCTGGCTCCGTTCGTCGGCCGTTTCGCCGATCCGCGGAACCAGGTCGAGGTCGGCCGACGGCTGCTCGACGCCGGTCTGGACGGCTCCGAGCCGGTGCTCGTGGAGGCGGGCATCGTGCTGGTCGCCCCGCACGCGGCGGGAGAGCCGGAGCTGACGCGCCTGCTGTTCCTCGGCCACCTGTGCCGCTACCAGGGCTCTCGCTCCCCTGCTGATCTTGACCACGCCATCGGACTCGGTGACAGGGTGGTCGCCGAGACGGACAACGCGGAGATGGCCGTGGCCCTCGCCCGTGCCTACCTCGACAGATACAGCCTCCACGCGCGGCTGGAGGACCTGGAGCACGCACGCGGACTCCTGCACGGCCTCGCCCCTGCCGACAAGTCCGCCCTCAGCGCACTGGGCGTGGCCTACCGGCTGCTGTACGACCGCACAGGCGCCGACAGCCACCTCGACCGCGCGGTCGAGTTCTGCGCTGAGGGTGACGCGTCCACGCACCTCGCGATCGCCTTGGCACGCCGATTCGAGCGCGACTCCGACCTGGTCGACCTCGACCGCGCGTGGGCACTGGTCAGACCTGGCACACCCGTGGACGCTGAGTCCGCGGCCGACGTCGTCGGCCTGTTGTTGCTGCGGTACCGGCACCGCGGCGACCGTTCGAGTCTCGATCACGCGGTCACCTTGGCCAAGGACACCTTGGCACGGCTGCCCGATCACCACCCGCGCAGACACGGCCTCCACCTGGCACTGGCCGCCGCGCTGCACCTCCGCTACCTGGGCATGGGTGCGGAGGACGACTTGAACCAGGCCACCAAGAACGGGACGTGGGCGCACCGGGCGCGTCCGGCGAACAGCACCGATCCCGACTCGGGGGTGATCCTGGCCGAAATCCATCTGACCCGCTATGCCCGCAACGGGGTGGGCGATGACCTCGACTTGGCGGCACGGCTGACGACGGAGGCGGGCGAGCGTTGCCCACCGGAATGGGCGGCGGTCTCCGCCGGCGTCCACCACGCCCGCTACCTCGCCACCCAGGACCGGGCCGAGATCGACCGGGCGGTGGAACTCGGCGGCCAGGCCGTCCGCACGACCCGCGCGGGCCACGCGTCGCTGCCCGACCGTCAAGCAAAACTCGCCCTCCACTACCGAATCCGCGAGGCCGACGGCGACTTGGACAAAGCCACGGCGTTGGCCGCCGACGCCGTGGCCGCCACAGGAGTCGAGCACGTCGATCTCCCGGACCGCCTCGCCGTGCTCGCCGACGCGTACCTGGCCCAGTTCCGCACCGGTCCGGTCGACGCGCTCCTGAGCACAGCGGTCGCGGCGAGCAGGCGCGCGTGGGAGCTGGTGCGGGATGATCCGCAGCACCCGCGGCGGATCCGCCGGGCCGGGGAACTGGCCCGCTGCCTGCTCGCCGCCGCGGACAGCGGCGCTCCCGTCCCGGCGGACACCGTGCGCGCCCTCGCGGACGAGGTGTTCGTAGCGCCGCCGGCATCCCCGCACGACCAGGTCGCCGCCCAGCACGCGGTGGGCGAATTGCTGCTGGCGATCGGCGAGCCGGACCTCGCCGTGCCCGTGTTGGACGCGGCGATCAGGTTGTTGCCGTCGCTGCCCCCGCGAGAGGCGGACTGGGTGGACCGCCAGCATCGATTGGGCACCCAGTCGGGCTTGGTCCAAGCCGTGGTCACGGCGCATTGTGCGGCTGCGGACCCGGCGGGGGCGGTGACCGTCGCCGAACTCGGACGTGGCGTGCTGCTTGCGGCCGAGGCGGGTATTCGGGTCGACCTGGCCCAGCTCCGGTCAGCCCGGAGTCAGTTGGCCGACCGGTTCGAGTGGGTGTGCGAACGGCTCAACACCCCCGATTTCCCGGCCTCGGAGCGCAAGCGGTGGTGGCGGAACTACGACGAGCTGCTGGCCGAGATACGCGACCTGCCCGGCTTCAGCGATTTCCTCGCCGAGCCGTCGGAGCGGTCGCTGCGCCCCGAGGCGGGCACGGCCGTGCTGGTCAGCGCCCACCGCCGCGGTGGGCACGCCGTCCTGGTCCATCCCGACGCCGAGCCCGTGGTGGTTGACCTGCCCGACCTGGTGGGCGTGGAGACGCGCGTCGCGGCGTTGCTCAACGTCGTCCAGGACAACTCGCTGGCCAAGCAGATGCGGCGGCGTCCCGTCCTGTTCGACACACTTGCCTGGCTCTGGGATGCCGTTGTCGGGCCGGTCGTCAGCGAACTGCCGTCCGCACGCGTCTGGTGGGTGCCCACTGGTGTCCTGGGACTGCTCCCTCTGCACGCGGCGGGACACCAGGGGCAGCCAGGTGCGTTGGACCTGGTTGTCTCGTCGTACGCCCCGTCCTTGCGCGTACTCCGCGCCGCGCGGTCCCGGCCACCGGTCCGGGAACGGCGTCAGCTCGTGGTCGCCATGCTCCACACCGAGGGCGGCCACGACCTGATCACCGCAGCGCGGGAAGCCGAATCGCTGCGGGGAACCACCCTGGTGAACGCTGCCGCGACCGGGGACGCGGTCGTGGCGGCCATGGACGAGGCGACCTGGGTGCACTTCGCCTGCCACGCCATCACCGACCCGGTCTCGCCTGCGGCGGGCGGACTGGTCCTGCACGACCGCACCGTGCTCCTGCCCGAGATCGGCGGGCTGCAACTACCGGACGCCGAACTCGCCTACCTGTCCGCCTGCTCGACGGCCGACCACGGCACCCGCCACGCCGACGAGGTGCTCCACCTCGCGTCAGCCTTCCACTTGGCGGGTTTCCGCCACGTCATCGCCACCCTCTGGCCCCTGCACGACACAACCGGCTCCACAGCCGCCCGCGCCTTCTACGACCGGCTCTCCGACAGCCCCACCGCCATCGACGCCGCAACCACTCTGCACCACGTCACCCGCGAACTACGCGACACCGACCCCCAACGCCCGGACCGCTGGGCAGCCCTCATCCACAGCGGCCCATAGCCCCCTTGCACGACTCGGAACGCATCGTGGACAAACCCGGACCGGGCCATGGCCCGGTCCGGCCAAGAACTCGCATGGGCCAGCCCGCGGTGGGAGCGAGGATCACGAGGTCCTGATCCTCGGCGCGTGGACTCTCCCGACAGGACAGTCCACGCTGCTGAAGCCCACGTCATCCGGAGTGTGTTCGATCGACCCAGCCGAGCGCCAGGGGAAGCCGGCCGGATCGGTGTGCGGCACGCTGTTCGACCACCCACTGTTCGATCTTGTCGACGGACCGGGAGACGGGCTCGTCGGTGGTGTCGAGGACGTGGGTGTTCCACCGTGGATCGCCGACGGACCAGTCGGTCCAGCGGTGCCAGACCATGTCCTGGGCGCTGCCGTTGGTGATGGCCTCGGGGAGGTGACGAGGATCCCGGGCGTGTCCGCGATGCCAGGCGGCCCAGCCCATGAAGGCGTCGACCGCCGAGGTGTCCCACCGGCCGGAGTCGCGGTGGGCGAGCCGGGCGCGGCGGATCTCGTCGTCCACATCGACCAGACAGAGCGCGATCCCGTCCACCTCCGGTGCGGAGGGGGCCGCCAGGACCTCGCCCAGTGGGGATTGTCCGGTCAACAGCAGGTCCAGTCCGCGTTCCTGGTACTCGAGTGCGCGGCGTACCCACAGCTCGGTGTTGCGGTGGCGCCAGTGGGGGTCGGGGTCCCGCGGCACACCGACCTCGTCGAAATCGTGGACGACGACGTCGCGGAGCCGGTCGGCCACGGCAAAGGCGAGCGTGGACTTGCCCGAACAACTCGACCCCGTCAATTTCAACAACACCTCGCCAGGGTTACAGGGGCTCGCGCTCGGCGCACCCGACTTTCCCGTGAGCGCCGTCCAGTGAGCTCAACAGCGACCGCGGCCGAACTGCTGAAGCAGCGCCCCCACGCCGGCCCTGGCATGGTCCACCTTGCGCGAACGCATCGGCATCACTACGCGTGAAACCGGTGTGGGCGGCAAGCCCGCGCCACTCCAACCTGATCGACGAGCGTCCGCCTCTGAGCGCCCCATTATTCGGGGCGGTTCAGCACCTTGTCGGCGAATGTCTCGATGATGCGGGCGAGCTGTTTCGGCGCTTTCAGATCCGCGCCGTGATCGCGTTTGTGCATCACGACCCTTTCGGCCTGGGGCATCACGTGCTCGATGGCGTCGAGTCGTTCGGCGAGATGAGCTGGGCTGCGGTCACCACCGAGCAGCAGGGCAGGTGTGGTGATCTGGTTGTAGGTGTCGAGGCGGACGCCGAGCCGGTCCAGTGCTTCGAGGTCGTCGATCTGGGCGGGCACGAGCCGGCGGTAGTGCGGAACGAGTGCGGTGAGCATGCCGGCCAGCCGCGCCTGCCACCGCGGCAGGCCGACGGTGTCGTGCATGAAGATCGTCAGCGCGGTGCCGGGTTTGCCGGCGGCGATCGCGGCTCGTGCTCGGGTGATGACCTCACCGCTCTCGCCGGCCAGCGGTCGTCTGGTCACAGCGGCGGGCTCGAAGACCACCGCGCCGGCGAACGCGTGCGGGGAGGCCGCGAGAGCTTCGAGCGCGACGACGCCGCCGGAGGAGTGGCCGTAGACGATCAGCGGCTCGTCGATCACGGCGGCGACGGCCAGGACGTCGTCGACCTCGTCGGCGATCGAGCACGACCCGCGGGTCTTGAGATCCATCCGGTACTGGCGGCGATGCAGGCGCAGGACACGAAACCGGGTGGCGAGAGCGCCGGCGAGCTTCTTGGTCCGGGTCCCGTCGTCGAGCCCCGGACCAATGATCAGCAAGGCCGGTCCGCGCCCCTCGTCGTACACGCGAACATCGGTTCCGTCGGCCGAGGTGATGGTGTCCACGAGCCTCCCGTCAAGCGCCGCCTTAGCAGTGCTAAGGACAACCTTAGCACTGCTAAGGTGCACCCGATGTGCGCGACCAAGCGGCCCGGCGTCACCCGGCACACGATGATCGAAACGGCGTTGCGGCTGCTGGACGAGGTCGGGCTGGACGGGTTGACCGTGCGCAAGCTCGCCACCGAGCTCGGTGTCCAGTCACCCGCGCTGTACTGGCACGTCCGCAGCAAGCAGGAACTGCTCGACGGCATGGCCGACGCGATCATCGTGGCCGCCGGGATGGGTCCACCCCGCGGCGGCGAACCGTGGCAGGACTGGCTCACCCGCCGGGCCCGCACCTACCGCCAGTCCCTGCTCGCCCACCGCGACGGCGCACGCATCGTCGCCAGTGCCGCCTGGCTCAGCCCGGCAACCATCCAGATGTTCAACGACGAGCTGGCCGCCCTGGTCGACCGCGGCTTCACCCCGGTCCTCGCGTTGCGCACCATCGCCACCATCTCCCAGTACGTCAACGGATTCGTCCTGCTCGAACAGGCCACGCCCCGCGAGCCCACCGAGAACCGGGAGAAGCACCTTGCCGCACTGGCCGACCTGCTCGACGCCGGCACGTCGGCGCCCTTGCTGATAGCGATCCGCGAAGGCGGCACCACTACCGGCGATGACGCCTTCGAACACGGCCTGCGAACGCTCATCGCGGGCACAACAGACACGCTCAACCCACGACGGTCCAACGACCCGGCCTGACCGATCCGATCAAGCCAGACGGCGATACCGCGAACCACCAGCCAGTGCAGGCGCAACGCAGCGAAGCATCACATCCCCGACGAGCTCACCGGGTACGTTGGCTTTGGGGGGCTGACGCAGAGGCAGGGCTGCCGCTGCGGTTCAGTGTTCGGGGGAAATGTGAGCGTGAATCACGAGCTCGCGTCGTTGCGCGCTGCCTTGCGCGCATACCGCGAGCGTGTCGGGATGACTCAGCGGCAGCTCGCTGACCAGGCCGGGGTCAGTGTCCGCGCGATCCGTGCCATCGAGCGTGGCCAGGTCAGCCGCCCACACGCCGCGTCGTTGCGAATGCTGGCGTCGGTGGTCGGCCAGGACGGAGACGGGGACGACGACAACCTCGCGCCCACGAGCTGCCGCCGAGCACATCGCACGCGACCAACCACTCCCCCGGCGTCGCCCTTGTGGGGCAACAGAACTCTGGGCCGAACATGAGCTTCGCGAACCGTCATGGCCTTGCAACAGCAGGACTTCTCGTCATCTGTTGACTACCGTGCGGGCATGATCGCCCCGGCCAGGTACAGCGACGGCGCCATCCACGCTCCAGGCGACGTCACCTTCCCCGTAGCGGTTGTGCCCAGGGAGCAGGCCGTCGCGCCGGGCCTCACGAGCGCGGTGTACACGACGGACAACGAACTGGTGTGCGTGGACCGCGCCGGGGTGGTGCGGTGGCGGCACGCGTTCGGCGCGTTCCAGGAGAAGGTGCGCAACGTCCGGGCGGGATGCGCTTTCTCGCTCGACGGGAAGGCTGTGTGGCTCTTCCGGCCGGACGCGATGGGGCACTGGAACGACGGCAACGACACCTGGCACGTCCTGGACGCGGCCACCGGGGCGGTGCTCGCCAGCGCCGACCTGGGCACCGTCGGCCACGGCGGGAACCAGCACGTCCATCCAGGCGGCACCGACGTGCTGGTCGACGTCGGCGAGGGGCAGGACGGGTCGTTCCTGTTCCGCGGCAGGCTCAACGACAACACGCTCGAGGTGCTCGCGTACCCGTGGGACGACCGCGTGCTGGTGGCGTTCGCGGCGGACGGCCACCACTTCATGACCGTCCACCACGAACAGAACGACGTCGCGTTCCACACCTATCCGGACGGCGAAGTGGTCATCCGGGTATCTGTGACGGACCTCGGGTACGACGAGGACGCTTGGTTGGAGTGGACGGGCGGCTACCTCGACGCCGATACCGCGTTCGTGGTCGCCGGCGGTGAGGACGATGACGAGCAGTGGTTCCGGCATCACCTGATCGACGTGCGCACGGGCGCACACCTCGGCACCTTCGACGCGCACACCGAGAACGCGTACGGCGTGATTCCGGCCGGCGGCGGCGCGTGGCTGACCTTCAACGACGGCGTGTTCCGCCACCACGTCCGCTGACGCCACTCGTCGAGCCTCGCCCGTTGTCGATGACCAGGACGTCGTCGATCCACAACCGGGAGCCGTCGTCGACGTGGGTTTCGTGCAACCTGGCAAGCGCTTTCTCAGTTTGGTGGAAGTGAGCGGTTGACGCCGTCTCATCCACTGTGGGGAGGACACGTGCGCATAGCACGCTGTTTCACGATTGCCGTGCTCAGCGCGGGGCTGCTCGGCCCGGCGGCGAGCACGCAGGCCGCGTCGGCGACCGCCGGGCCAGGGGCGGCACCGGCTGACGTCATCACGCTGATCAGCGGTGACGAGGTCGTGGTGAACGAGAAGGGCGAGCTGGTCCGGGTCGAGGGCCGGCCGGGCATGACGTTCGCCCAATATGTCCAGAACGGACACCAGTACGTGGTGCCCGCGGACGCCGTCGGTGCGGTCGCGCAGAACCGCATCGACAAGCGGTTCTTCGACGTCACGGCGTTGTACTCGTACGGCTACACCGACAAGAAGATCGACCGGATCCCGTTGCTGAACAACGGTTTCCGCACTGCCGGTGTGGTGCCGAAGAAGGAAGCGGCTCAGCAGTGGGCCCAGCGCCGGGCGAACACGCTGAGCGCGGAGAAGCTGTGGCTCGACGGCAAGGCCCGCGTCACGTTGGACCAGAGCGTGCCGATGGTGGGCGCACCCGCCGCCTGGGAGGCGGGGTTCGACGGCGCCGGGGTCACGGTCGCGGTCCTCGACACCGGCTACGACCAGCAGCATCCCGAGCTCAAGGACGTCGTGACGGCCGCCAAGGACTTCACGGGGCAGGGCATCCAGGACAACGTCGGCCACGGCACCCACGTCTCGTCCATCATCGCCGGGCGCGGCGAGAAGTACCGGGGTGTGGCCAAGAGCGCGAAGCTCGCGGTCGGCCGCGTCTGCGAGGTCGACGGGTGCTACGAGAGCGCGATCGTCGCGGGCATGGAATGGGCGACCCGCGAAGTCCGGGCCAAGGTCGTCAACATGAGCCTCGGCGGGTACGAGAGCGACGGCACGGACCCGCTGTCGCTCAAGGTCAACGATCTCACCGCCGAGACGGGCGCGCTGTTCGTGATCTCGGCGGGCAACTACGGCGGCTGGCAGAAGGTCAGCAGCCCGGCGGCGGCCGACGCGGCGCTCGCGGTGGCGAACCTGACCAAGTTCGGAGAGGTCTCCGAGTCGTCGTCGCGCGGTCCGCGTGCCGGTGACCTGGCGATGAAGCCGGACATCGCGGCACCGGGCGAGGAGATCGTGGCGGCACGGGCGGCGGGCACGCTCCCGGACGCCGCCGTCGACGACCTGCACGCACGGCTCTCCGGCACCTCCATGGCCGCCCCGCACGTGGCGGGCGCGGCGGCGATCGTGTTGCAACGCGACCCGTCCATCACCGCGGCAGAACTGAAGGCGCGGCTGATGACGACGGTCAAGACGCTCGCGTTCTCGCCCGACGACGGCGGCACGGGGTTGCTGAACGTCGGTCGCGCGGTGACGCAGCAGGTGCGCGCGGACACGGGCAGCCTGTCGTTCGGCCTCGTGACCTGGCCGCACGCCGAGCCGGTCACGAAGAAGGTCACCTACACCAACACCGGTGACCAGCCGGTTTCCCTTGCCCTGCACCAGGATCTGGGTGCCCGGTTCACCGTGGCGCCGTCAGTCGTCGTGCCCGCGCACGGATCGGCTTCCGTCGACGTCGTGCTCGATCCGAGCAAGGGCCTCGGCGCGTTCTCCGGACGTGTGCGGGCCACCGCGGCCGGAATCGAGCTGACCACCTCCGTCGGCGGCACCGTCGAGCCGGAGCGCCACGGGTTGTCGTTGCAGGTCACCGGCCGCGACGGCAAACCCGTCGGCAACGGCTGGGTGGTGCTGATCGACATGGCCACCAAGAACTCGTCCGTGCTCGAACTCCGCAAGGACGGTTCGCTCGACGCACGCCTGCCGGTCGGCGGCGAATACACCGTGCTGGCGCGGTTCGCGGAGGGCGCGGACACCCGCACGTGGTACGCACCCGCGTCGGTGACGGACGTGTCCGGCCGGTTCTCGACGGCGGCGGACGTCTCGGTGCACCTCGACCTTCGGCAGGCGAAGCCGATCTCGTTCGCGCTCGACGACGACCGGGTGGCCCCGCTGTACCGGGTGACCACCATGAAGGTGCCGGTGAACCCTGCCTTCCGCGACTCGATCTGGTCGCGGATCGATGGGCGGGTGCCGGTGTACGGCATGTCGTTCGGCGAGCCGCTGCCGGACCTCGCCTACGACACGCTGCTCGTCGCCGCCCAGCCGAAGATCGCGGTCGTCGGCGGGTTCCCGGTGTCCTACGACGGGGACAGCCCCTACCTGCCGCAGGGCGAGCACACCTACGACGTCGTGGAGCGCGGAGGTGACGTGCGCGGAAAGATGGTGCTGGTGCGCCCGCACGACGAGTTCTCTTTCTTCGTCGCCAGGGAACTCAAGCAGGCGGGTGCCGTCGCGGTGCTGTGGGCGGGCCCGCCCGAGGTCGCGTGGGGCGATCGGATCGAACTGCCCGTCATCACGGTGGGCCCGCACCTCGCCCCGCAAACGCCGACAAGGCTGACGTTCCGCGCCGTGACGACCTCCCCCGTGTCGTACACCCTGCACCAGGCCGAGAAGGGCGCACTGCCGGCCGGAAAGACCTACCCCGTCAGGCGTTCCGCGCTCGCCGAGGTCAAGCCGCGCTATCACACGGCCGGCGAGGACGGCACCGTGACCACGCGGAACTACCCGGTCGTCGGCGGTGTGGTGAACCCCGACCTCTTCATCGACGAACCTCTCGGCTCACCCGCCACCCGCGTCGAGTACTTCTCGCCGGGTGGTTGGTACAACGAGGGGTCCGTCGGCCGGTTCGCCGATGGTGACGACGTGTCGTCGCACTCCTGGGCGAACCTGCGCGTGGAGAAGTTCGAGGCTGGCCGCAAGTACGAGCGCTCGATCCTGCGCGGGGTGGCCGCCCCGAGGCTCGGGCAGGCCGAGGCGCCGTGGCCGAAGGGCGGCGGCGTGTACCGCCAGTACCCCGACCTGCACGCGAACGTCTCGCCGTTCGGCACCTCCAAGTCCGTGGAGGGCCGGGTGATCAACGGTGACCTCACCGTGGAACTCAAGCGCGACGGCGTCTCGCTCGGCACGGATTTCCTCTACAACAGCAAGTTCTACGCACCTGCGAAGGACGGCCGCTTCACGCTGGACCTGCACGCGACGCGCAACTTCGTGGCGCTGTCGACCGACGTGCGCACAACGTGGGAGTTCTCGTCACCGTCCGACGGCAGGCTGCCCCTGATGGAGATCGACTACGCGCTCCCGCTCGACCTCCGCAACAGCTGGAAGGCGGGCGTCCCGATGCCCGCGAAGTTCACCGCGGCGCGGCAAGCGGGTGCGGGCCGGGCCGTCGTGCGTGAACTTCGCGCCTATGCGTCTTTTGACGACGGGGCAACCTGGACACCTGTCAGCGGCATGGTTCCTGTTGGGGGCAAAGCGGGCGGGTTCGTGTCGTTGCGCGTGACCGCCCGCGACAGCGACGGAAACACCGTCGACCAAACGGTTCTGCGCGCCTATCGCCTGAGGGCGTAGCCGCGCCCCCCACATTCGGATGAGAAAGCGAGTTCTGTGAACAAACTCAGGAACGCGTTGACGATCACCGCGGTCGTGCTCGCCGCGGCGGCTTTGACGGGCGGCACTGCGGAAGCGGCGTCGTCACCTATCGCGGCCTGCGGCGGTGGCAGCTACCACGAGATCGACAGCCACAAGCTGGGCAACGTCGCCACCATCCACCTGCTGTACAACGGCAGCACCAACTGCGTGGTCACGTGGCGGACGAACCCCGGCACCGCCACTCGTGTGCTGGCCGCCATCGCCCGGCAGGAGTCGGACGGGAGCTTCCGCGACTACAAGAACGACGACGACCGCTTCACCACCTATGCCGGTCCGGTGACGGTGTCCGCCGCGGGCAGGTGCATCGACTGGGGCGGTGGAGTGACGATCAGTGGTGTGTGGACTGTCTGGTACTCCGGTCCCTCGCACTGCGGCTGACAGGCCAGGAAGGGGCCCGCACATGCGCTGTGCGGGCCCCTTCCGTGATCAGGACGCCCCGAGCGAGTCCTGCTAACGACGCCGCAGCACCACGGCTCCGCACAGCGCGGCCAGCGCGTGACAGATCGCGACGCCGAGGACGAGGGGCGCACTGTTCGACAGAGCGCCTGCCACCACGGCGCCGACTGCGGCGGCCGCGCTCTTCAGGCCGGCGCCGAGTGTGAAGACCTGGACGCGTACTTCGGCTGGTGCCTCCCGGTCGCGGATGGCGAGGAGCGCGCTGAACGTCGGCCCGGTGAAGAAGCCGGCGGCTGCGAACAACACGGCCGCCGACATGGTGTTCGACACCAACGACACCACGGCGAACGGGACGGCGGTGGCGAAGAGTCCGATGAGGATGACCAGCGTCGGACGCGAGGCGCCCAAGGGCTTCTTGGCGTACGAGAGTGATCCGGCCAGTGCGCCGACCGCGAAGGCCGACACGAGTACGCCACCCACGGCGGCGTCGCCCTGGTTGTGCACCGCCAGCGCGGTCGCGGCGAGAGGCAGCGCGCCGATGCCGATCTGGCCCACGCTGCTGGCGAGCGTGACCGCGCGCAACGGCCTGCTGCGCCACAACACCCTGACACCACCGGTGAGATCTGGTCGTCCGGTCGGCGTGTCCTGCCGGTCGGCCAGCGGCAGCCCCGCGAGCAGCACACCTGCGGCCACTGCCGCCACGGCCAGCGACAACGTGGCGATGACAGCACCTGACACCACCGCGAGCGCGGCGACGAGCGCGGGCCCGCAAATGCCCGCGAGGTTGTAGCTGGTCGAGTCGAGCGCGAACGCGCGTTGCAGTCGGCGTGCGTCGACCAGGTCGCCCAGCAGCGAGGTCAGGCCGCCGGTGACGAGCGGTGCGACGCACCCTCCGAGCACCGCGACCAGCAACGGCACCGCGGCCGGCGTCCGGCCGACCAGCAGCGCGCACCCCGCGAGCGCGACGCCGTACAGGACGAGCGCGATCGCGTGGAACAGCCGCCGGCGCCGTACCCGGTCCGCCAGCGCGCCCACCAGCGGCGCCGCCACGACGTGCGGCACCATCAGGGCCGCGACGAGCTGACCGCCCAGCGCGGGGCTGGAGACCTTTTCCAGTGCCAGCAGCACCAGCGCGACCCGTGCGCCCTCGTCGGCGAGTCTGACCAGCACAGCTGCCGCGAGATAACGCGGAAGTGCTGTGCCGAGCGTTGTTCCCGAGGTTGATCGTTCCACCGTCTACCACCTTGGCGATGGAGCGAGGTCCGCGCAACCCGGAGAGGTCACGAAGCCAGGGCGTCCGGTTCGGCTCCGGCCGCACGCACCGCCTCGAACAGCGACCGCGGGGTCGCGAACGCCTCCGCGGTGAGCGCCTCGTCGGTCAGCATGACTCCGTAAGCGTCCTCGAGGTCGAAGAGCAGCTCCACGGACTGCATGGAGTCCAGGCCGAGCTCACGCAGTGACGCGTCCGGAGCCAGCTGTTGCCCGTCCTCGGCAAACCTGAGGTGGCGCAACAGGATCGAGTTGAACCGCAGTGTCGGCATGGTCATCCCTTCTCGGTTTTCCGTTCTACTGCAAGAGAAGTCGCCATCACGTGCACGCGACAACCAGGCGGCAGCTACCTGCCAGTGCCGTTTCTGGCACGAAGTGGGCCGCGCGTTGCCGCAGCGCCCCGGGAGCCCGACGGTGGATGTCGTGGACGAGAAACCTGAAGGGGGAGCTGGATGAGCGGCAACGGGCAGTCAGTCCAAGACCACTTGGCCGGGTACCGGCGGGTCGCTGTGACCGGTGGGCTCGGCTTCGTCGGCGGTCATCTCACCGAAGTGTTGACCGGCATGGGCAAGGACGTGGTCGTCCTCGACCTCGCCGCTCGGCGGGAGCCGATGAACGGGACCGAGGTGAGATGCGCCGACCTGAGGGACGGGAAAGCCGCGCGAGAGGCGTTGCGGGACGTGGACCTGGTGTTCCACCTCGCCGGGAATGCGAGTGGCACGGTGTCGGTCGACCGGCCGCGGTTCGATTTCGAGTCGAACGCGCTCACGACGTTCAACGTCGCCGAAGCGCTGGCCGGCCAGCGAACCAGGCTCGTGTACCTGTCGACCGCGATGGTCTACGGACAGCCGCGCAGTTGCCCGGTGCCCGAAACCCACGCGCTCGCGCCGTTCCTGCCCTACGGGGCGTCCAAACTCTCCGGTGAGCTGGTCATCCGCGCACTGACCGAGACGCACGGCCTGTCCGCGGTGATCGGCCGGGCCTTCACCGTGTACGGACCCGGCGAGGACCCGCGCCGGGCGGGTGGTGAGGTGTCGCAGTACCTGCGCTGGCACCTCAACGGACTCCCGATCCGCGTGACCGGTGATCTCGACCGCAAGACCAGGGACTTCGTGCACGTGCGCGACCTGGTGCGGGGCCTGCTGGTAGCGGCGGCCCGCGGCGAGGCGGGCGAGGTGTACAACCTCGGCTCCGGTCGTGAGTACTCGCTGCGGACGTTGATCGACGTCATCGGCCGCGAGTCCGGGCGCGCACCGGTCGTCGACGTGCAGGACCAGATCGGTGAGGACAGCTACCGGATGGTGGCCGACACCGGCCGGTTGCGCGCGCTCGGTTACCGGCCCGCGGTGGAGCTGCCCGAAGGCGTGCGGGCACTCGCCGCACACCTCGGTCCCAACCCGGAACTTCCCCAGGTGGACACCATTTTTCGCAGCGGTCAGCGGGCAGAGGAGGTGCCGTGCTAGCGATCAACGGAGGCACGCCGGTCGTGGCGGACGGCGAGATCAGCGGCTGGCCGGAGGTGACCGACGACGACCGCGACGCGGTGATGCGCGCGCTCGACCGGTCCACCCCGTGGCGCTGGCCGCTGCCGGACGTGCAGGAGCTCGAGGAGGCGTGGCAGCGGCACACCGGGATGAAGTTCGCGGTGGCGGCCAACTCCGGCACCGGCGCCCTGCACATGGCGATCGCGGCCGCGGACATCGGGCCCGGCGACGAGGTGCTCGTTCCCGCCGACACGTTCCTCGCTTCGGCCACCTGCGTGCTGCAGGCGAACGCCGTGCCGGTGTTCGTGGACACCGATCCCACGACGTACTGCATCGACGTCGCCCAGATCTCCCGGCACATCACCGATCGCACGCGAGCGATCGTCGCCGTCGACCTGCACGGCCTGCCGGCCGACTACGCGGCGTTGCGGGCGGTCGCGCGCGAGCACGACCTGGTGCTCATCGAGGACGGCGCGCAGGCTCATGGCGCGACCTATCGCGGAACACCGGTCGGCGGCCTCGCCGACATGGCGGGGTGCAGCCTCAACGGATCGAAGACGCTGTCCGCTCTGTCGGAAGGTGGCCTGTTCACCACCGACAATCCGAAATGGCACGAGAACGCCTTGCGCGTGCTGATGTTCGGCGACGAGATCCGCGGCATGACCCGCGAGTACAACGCGCGGATCATGGGCTGGAACTACCGCATGCACTCCCTCGGCGCCGCGTTCGCACGCTCCCAGCTGGCCAGGCTGCCGGAGATGACGGCGGCCCGTGAGGCGAACGGCGCCCGCCTCACGAAAGCGTTGCTGGACCTGCCCGGCGTGCGTCCGCCGTTCGTTCCGGACGACCGCACGCACGTGTACTTCTTCTTCCCGATCATGGTGGAGCCTGAGTCGATGGGCCTGGACGTCGACGTGGTGGCGTTGCGCCGCGCGCTCAAAACGGCGTTGCGCGCCGAGGGCGTCCCGGTCGACGAATGGCAGCAGGTCCCGGTGCCCGGCCAGACCCTCTTCCAGGAACAGCGCGGCTACGGGCGCGGGTGCCCGTGGTCGTGCGGACCGGGCAGGCCGGGGATCAGCTATCACCCCGAGCACTTCCCGGTCGCGCAGGACGTCTGCCGTCGCAGGCTCGTGCTCGGCTCCAGCACCAGCGCGTTCGGGCCGGGCAACACCGGCCTCGTCGACCGGTTCGCCGAGGCGTTCCACAAGGTCCTGGTCGAGCACCGGACGGACCTGTGTGAGCTGGCCGCACGTTTCGCGGAGGAGACATGACCGAACTGGACACCGATGCCCTGAGCCGGTACGTCCGCCAGGAGATGACCGAACGGATGGTGCCCGGACTCGCACTCGCCGTCGTCACCCCGGACCGTCCGATGTGGACAGCGGGATTCGGCGTCACGGCGGTGGACGACGGGGCACCGGTCACCGGCCGCACGTTGTTCCGGATCGCGTCCGTCACCAAGGTGTTCACCGGAGTCGCCGTGCTGCGGCTGGTCGAGCAGGGCGTGCTCGATCTCGACACGACGGTGCTCGACCACGTGCCGGAGCTTCGGCTGCGCACCAGGGGAACGGCGGAGCGGATCACGTTGCGCATGCTGCTCAGTCACACGTCCGGGCTGCCGGAAGGGTCGATCGAACGGCCGTGGCGCGTGGAACGCAGGGGCGAGGACGGACTGGACGCGTTCGTGCGCGAGGACCTGCCGCGTTTCCCCGCCGTGGGTGAACCGGGCGAGCTGTACTTCTACAGCAACCTCGCGGTGAACCTCGCCGGACACGTGGCCCAGCGCGCCACCGGTACCCCGTTCCCCCAGCTGCTCGACGAGCTCGCGCTGACTCCGCTGGGAGTGGAGCGCACGACCGCTGATCCGACGGTCGCGATGACCTTTCCACTGGCGCAGCGGCACATCATCACGGATGGCCGGCTCCGCGTGCGGCACGACGGCGGCGACAACACCGCGTTCTACCCCTCCGGACAGCTGTTCTCGACGGCGGAGGATCTCGGGACCTTGCTGCAGGGTCTCATGGGCGATCTGCTGAGCCCTCGGATGACCGCGGAGATGCGGCGTCCGCACGCGGACGTCGGGCTGGCCCGCGGGCTGAGCTCCGGGCTGGCGTGCATGGTGGAACCGGACTACAAGGGCGTCACCAGGATCGGCCACGAGGGCGTGCTGCGCGGGTACTGCGCGAAGATCGCCTGGACCGACCGCGTCGGCGTGGCGGTCGTCTACAACCACGAGTACAACGAGCATCCCCGGTTCTTCGCCTCGCGCGACCGGATCGTGGACCGCGTGTTCGACGAGGTGCTCGGCCTGCCGCCGGGGCCGGTGCCGCCTCCCGCGACATCCGTGCCAGGCCCGGTGGCGGAGCGGTTGACCGGCAGGTACGCCAAGGTCCTCAGCCCATCGGTGGTCGAGGTGCGGCCTGGCCGCGACGGTCTCACGTTGCTGCTGGAGGGCGTCGAGCTGCCGCTCTCGGCGACGGGGCGCGGGGTGTTCGTCGGGCCCAGGACGGATCGGGATCTGGCGGAGCTGCCGTGGCCGCGCACGCCGTACGTGATCGACGACCACGTGTCGGTCGGGGCTCCGGAGAACGGTCCGGTGCACACGATCACCGTGAACGGTCAGCCCTACCGGCGGGTCGAATGACCAGCACCACCACGGCCGTGGCGCCGGCCAGCACCGCGGCGGCGACGAACGCCGTGCGCTGGCCGGCCTCGGCCGCCGCGGTGAGCAGGACGGCGAGCCCGACCGCGACACCGATCTCGCTGGAGGTGTTCAGCAGGCCGCCCGCCGCGCCGCCGTGCTCCTCGCTCGTGGCGGCCGTGCCCTCTGACGTCGACCCGACGGAGGCCAGCCCGGTGCCCGCGCCCATCAACGCGAATCCCGCGACCACCGGCAGCCACGCGTCCGGCCGCACCGTGATCAGGGTCAGCGCACCCGCGGCGATGCACGCCAGGCCCACCGCCATGAGCGCGGCACCGCTGAGCCGGGCTCGTGGCGCGATCAGCGCGCCGGCCACGACAGCGACGTTGAACGGCACGAACAACAGCCCGCTCGTGGCGGGCCCCAGCCCGGCCTCGCCCTGCAGGAACAACGCGCACAAGGTCAGCACCGGCGTGGTGAGGGCTGTGATCACCCCCGCGACCACGATGCCGGTGACCACGCTCCGCCCGCGGACCGCCGCGAACGGCAGGACCGGATCGGCCACCCGCTTCTCCACCAGCACGAAGACGAGCAGCACCACGGCGCCCAGCACCGTGACGATCAGCCCGGACCCGCGCTGGCCGGCCTCCCCGATCCTGGTCAGTCCGAGCACCAGCAGGAACAGGCTCGCGGTGGCGAGCGCCCCGCCGAGCAGATCCACCCGCCCGGTCCGCTTCGCGCCGTGCGAGCGCACCACCCGTGCCGCCACGACAGCGGCGATCACCGCCACCGGCACGTTGGCCAGGAACACCCACCGCCAGCCGACGGTCTGACCGCCCAGCCCGCCGAGCAGCCAGCCGGCCGCGCCACCACCGGCCTGCGCGGCTGACCACCAGCCCAGCGCCCTGCCCCTGGCCGATCCTGACGGGAACGCGGCGATCAGCACCGCGAGCGCCGACGCCGCGACCGCCGCGGCGCCGAGTCCCTGCAGGGCACGCGCCACCAGCAGTTCCCACATCCGGCCCGCGGCACCGCACCCGAGCGAGCCGGCCGCGAAGACGGCGAGACCACCGACGAACACCAGGCGGTGCCCGCGCAGGTCGGCCAACCGGCCCGCGACGAGCAGGCTGCCCGCGAACACCAGCGTGTAGGCGGACACCACCCAGCCCAGGTCCGTGGGCGACACGTGAAGTTCTTGCTGTACAGCAGGAAGAACGATCGTGACGAGCGTTATGTTCGCGACGACGGTGAACTGTGCGACGCACACGAGTGCCAGCAGCGGCCACGCGTGCCGCACCGATGTCGCGCGGTTCATATCCACCCGCGCCGGGCGGCCAGCACCCCGGCCTGGAAGCGGCTGGACGCGTCGAGCTGCTCCAGCAGGTACGAGATCTTGCGCCGCACCGTGCGCACCGACAGCCCGAGTCTGCGTGCCACGTGCTCGTCCTTGGCGCCCTCGCTCAGGAACTGCAGCAGCACGAGTTCCTCCTCGTTCGGCCCTGCACCGTCCGATGTGGACCGAGCGGCCCTGCCCAGCGCCCACCAGGTCTCGAAGAACGCGTGCAGCACCCGCACCAGATCGTTGCCGTGCACGACGAACGACGTGTCCCCGGCGGTGCTTTCGACCACCGCCACCCTGCGATCGAAGACGTGCAGTCCGGCGGGCGGACTGCTGACCACCCGCAGTGCCAGGCCGGCCCTGGTCCCGGTCGGCGGTGCGCCCGCGCCGAGGAGGGTGGACGAGGGGAAGATGACCCGGACGTCGACCTCGGGCCGGACGGTCCTGAACTCGCCCCCGATGTCCGCGACCGGCTCGCCCTGCGCGGGACCGGCGTACATCCGCAGCAACTCACGCCGCGTGTGTCCGGCCAGTGCGAGCATCCGGTTGTGGATCGCGGGTCTGCTGACCAGAACCTCGACCGGCGGGACTGCGCCGTCGGAGCCGCCGAGCAGGCCCTCGCCGACGACCTGGGTGAGCTGGCCGTGCAGGGTCGCGGCCTTCTTGCGCTTCTCGCTGTACTCGGCGTCGATGCCGGCCCGCAGCTGCTCCAGGACGATCTCCGGTCCGGCCGGGTTGGCCAGCATGGTGTCGTCCTCGCCCACGACGAGCAGTCCCTTGGCGCACAACAGCTCGCGCGACCGGATCACGTTGGCGAGTGGCACCCCGAGAGCGTCCGCGACCTCGGCGGTCGTGCAGCGCAGATGACGAGCGACGTATCGGTAGACGGCCAAATCGTTCTCACTCAGGCCGATAGTGTCGAACACAAGAACTCCCCCAGCCTTGCACCCGTTCCCCCTTACCAGGGACGGCTACCCGAGGGCTGTCGGTGACAAACCGTCACCTGTATTCGCCGCGGAAGAAAACCAGAGGCTCCTCGCCCGCCGAGGCACCGGCGTCCAGCACGCGCCCGACGAGCACCCGGTGGTCGCCGACGTCGATCGTCTGCTCCAGGCCGCAGTCGAGGTAGGCGAGCGCGGAGCTCAGGATCGGTGCCCCGGACACGCCGCAGCGCACCGGCAGGCCGTCGAACCGCCGGTCGGACGGCCCGCAGAACTGCCTGGAAAGCGCTTCCTGCTCCCGGCGCAGCACGTTGACGGCGAACGTCCCGGTGCGCTCGATGTCCTCGCCGGTCGCCGATCCGTGCTTGGCGCACACGAGCACCAGCGGCGGCGACAGCGAGACGCTCGTGAACGAGTTGACCGTCATGCCGACGTGCCCCGCCTTCCCGGCGGAGGTCACCACGGCGACGCCGGTTGCGAAGTGCCCCAGCACATCGCGCAGCCGCGTGGAATCAATGTCCTGTCGGGTCGCGTCCATCGTCCCCTCCGATCCTGCTGGTCCGTCTCCACGGTGCGGCGCGCGATCACGGGCGTGCCATTCACCCGCCGGTTCCTGCCAGCCGTGCCGCTGGCAGCAACGTGTCGGCACGTTGAGCGCGACCGGCTGAATGCGGTTCCGTCGAAACCAGCGGAAGAAGTGTTGGCCTGAAAGGAGACCGGCCGAGATGGAGCGATCTGTGCGGGACGCCGTCGCCGGTGTCGCGGTGACCGAGCTGGACTGCGTCCTGGTCAACCTGGCGGTGCTCGCCGACCTGCACCACGGCCGGGACAGCCATCTCGCGCTCGGTGAGCGGCTGCGGTTCGAACCGAGACACGACGAAGAAACCGGCCTGCCCACGGTGGAGCCGACGACGCGGACCCGGTTCGCGGACGCACGATCGTTGCTGGGCATCACGCTGGAGCCGACCGGCGATCTCGTCGATTCGACGTCGCCTGTGTTCGTGCTCGCCGACGCTCACGACCTGCCGTGGACGCCGTACCACCGCAGGCAGCACATGGAGCACAGCTTCCTCGTGGTGACCGGACCCGACGGCGCGCGGGTGGTGGACGCCTACCACAACGACACCCCGTGGGGACCCGCCCGGCCGGGCGAGTGGCCGCTGCCGGCGCTGGAGAACGTGCGGTTCAACGCTTTCCGGACCCGGCCTCGCACTCCCGCGGCGCCGGACGCCCGCCAGGAGACCGGCGACGCCGACGAGTACGTGAACGCCTACCGAGAACACGAGGACCAGCGACTCGCCGTCACGAGGCTCACCCTGGAGACCTGGCTGCTGACGCGGTCGCGGTCGTTGCACGCCCGATGGCTGGCACATCACGAACTACCCGCGGCGGAGCGGTTCGCCGAGCACGCCGCGCGTTGGCGGCGGTTCGCCGAAGAGGTCTACATCGCGCTGCGCCGCGTCGAACGCGGTCGCGCCCAGCCGAGCGGACTCCACGACCGGCTCGCGGCGTTGCTGCACGCCGACACAAGTGCGACCAAGGAGGAGGAAGCGTGGACGCTCATCGAATCGAAGCACTCGTGAGGGACACGGTCACCGCGGTGCTGTCCGTCGACCCCGCGACGCTCACGCCGGACCTGGACCTGGCCGCGCTGCCCACTTTCAGCTCGTTCCGGATCGTCACGATCCTCGAACGGGTCGAGGACGCGCTCGGCGTCGAGGTCGACGCCGACGAACTCACCCCGGACAACCTGCACCGGCTCGACACGCTGTGCGCGCTTTTCCTGCGCGCCAAGACGAAGGTGGCGTGAACGATGACCACAGTTCTGCACGACCTGCTCGACCAGGCCGCCGCACGTGATCCGGACGCGCCCGCCGTGAGCGGGAACGGCGTCTCCTACACCTACGGGCAATTGCGGTCGCGCAGCTTCGCTGTCGCGGCCGCGCTGATCCGCCGAGGCCTGCGCAGAGGCGATCGGGTGGTCGCCGTGACACCGAACGATCCGCGGCTGGCCGCACTCGTGTTCGGCGCATCCCGTGCGGGCACACCGGTTTCGGTGGTGCACGAGGAGACCGGTGCACGCACCCTGGACCACATCCTTGGTGACTGCGAACCCGGGCTGCTCGTGTCTCCGGCGACTCTCGGAACGGACGTGCCGGTGGTGCCGCTGGAAGAGCTCGTCGAAGAGTCCGATGTGGACGTTGAGCTCACCGCGCCGCTGGAGATCGACCCGGCGCTGCTGATCTACACGTCGGGCACGACGGCGATGCCGAAAGCCGTGGTGTCGACGCACGCGCAGGTCGTGTTCGCCGCGAAGGCGATCCAGTCCAGGCTGAACTACCGCGCGGACGACGTCGTGTACTGCCCGCTTCCCCTGTCCTTCGACTACGGGCTCTACCAGTTGTTCCTCGGCGCGTTGAGCGGCGCGAGCGTGGTGCTCGGTGCCGCGGCGGAAGCCGGTCCCGGCCTGCTGCCGAACCTCCGCCGGGCCGGGGCGACCGTGCTGCCCGCGGTGCCACCGGTCGCCGCGGCGTTGTTGCGGCTGCTGCGCCGTGATCCGCTCGACACCCCGCCGTTGCGGCTGATGACCAACACCGGTGCCGCGATGTCGCGCGAGGTGCTGGCAGGGCTGCGCGACCTGCTGCCGGACCTGCGCGTGCAGCTGATGTTCGGCCTCACCGAGTGCAAGCGAGTGTCGATCATGGCTCCGGACGAGGACTTGCGGCGTCCCGACGCGGTCGGCACACCGTTGCCCGGTACCGAGGTCTTCGCCGTCGACGAGGAGGGCGAGCGACTGCCGGACGGCGAGGTGGGTGAACTGGTCGTGCGCGGCCCGCACGTCATGGCCGGATACTGGCGGCGGCCGGAGCTCAACGCCCAGCGGTTCCCGCGCTCGGAGGGGCTCTTCCCCGCACTGCGCAGTGGTGATCACGGCTGGGTCGACGCCGACGGCTACCTGCACTTCCTCGGCAGGCGCGACGACATCTACAAGCAGCAGGGCTTCCGGGTGAGCGCGATCGAGGTCGAGGCCGCCGCGCGCCGGATCGGCGGTGTGGACGCGGCGGCGGTGCTCCCACCGTCGCCGGATCGGGAGCACGCGGTGCTGTTCGTGACCGGAACGGTCGCCGACGCCGGTCAAGTCCTGCGGCTGCTCGCACACGAGGTGGAGAAGTTCAAGGTGCCGGCCAAGTGCGTGCTCGTGGAGCGGCTTCCGGTCAACGCCAACGGGAAAACCGACAAGAAGGCGCTGAGCGCCGCGCTGAAGGAGGGTGTCGATGCCTGAGCTCGACCTGGCCGAACTCGACACGCCGGCCTACGTTTACGACCTGTCCGCCGTGCGGGAGTCGCACGCCCTGCTCAGGTCGTTCCTGCCCGAGCCGAGCACGCTGTACTACTCCGTCAAGGCGAACCCGCACCCCGCGGTGCTGACGTGCCTGCGGCAGCAGGGATGCCGCTGTGAGGTCAGCTCCGTGGGCGAACTGCGGTCCGCGCTGTCCGCCGGCTTCCCGGCCGCGGAGATCCTCTACACGGCACCGGCCAAGCGCGACGAGGACGTGCGATTCGCTGTCGCGAGCGGAATCCGGGAGTTCTCGGCGGACTCGCCGCGCGCGCTGGACCAGCTCGACGTGATCGCCCGTGAGCACGGCGCGCGGTTGCGGGTGTTGTTGCGGGTCAACGCGAAAAGTCCGGTTCCGGGCGTCGGTCTCCCGATGACCGGTGTGCCGTCGCCGTTCGGCGCCGACGCCGACTGGATCGACGGCAGTCCCGAGGAGTTCATCGGGCGCGACCACATCGAACTGACCGGACTGCACCTCTACCTCGCCACGAACGTCGGTCACGAGGACAACCTCGTCGAGCAGTTCGAGATCGCGATCCGGGCCGCCGTGCGGGCGCAGGAACGGCTCGGCTTCCCGTTGCGCGTGCTCGACCTCGGCGGCGGTTTCGGCGCACCCTATGCGCACGTCGGGGAGTTGCCGCGGTTCCCGGCCATGGCCTCGCGCGTGGAGGCGTTGCTCGACGAGCACTTCCCGCGGTGGAGGCGGGGCACTCCGCGGATCGCCTTCGAGTCCGGCCGCTACCTGACCGCCACCTGCGGCCGGCTCGTGACCAGGGCGCTCGAGGTGAAGTGGTCGCAGGGCAAACGGGTCGTGGTGTTCGAGTCGGGCATCAACCACCTCGGTGGCATGTCCGGCCTGCGGCGGGTGCCGGCGATCGCGCCGGACCTGGTCGCGGGCGACTCGGTCGACGACGCCGCACACGAGGACGCGGCAGCCGTCGGGCCGCTGTGCACTCCGCTCGACAGCTGGACCCGTGCCGCCGCATTGCCCGACTTCCAGCCGGGTGACGTGGCCGTGGTGCCGAACGTCGGCGCATACGGGCTTTCGGCGAGCCTGGCGCTGTTCCTGAGCCATCCGATGCCGGCTGAGGTGATCACCGACGGCGGACGGATGTTGGAGAGCAGCAGGCTGAGCGTCACCCGCGAACATCTCGGCGTGCCGATGACGGCAGGTGATCACCGATGACCGCGCAGCTGACCAGGACGCTCGACCAGCGCGTGGCCGAGGTGCGTGCGGTGATAGCCGAGCACTGCGCCGACACCGATCGCGAGGCGCGGTTCCCCACCGAGGCCTTGCAGGCCATGCGCGACAGCGGGTTGCTCGGCCTGGTGGTGCCCGCACCGGACGGGCTGGGTGGCGGGTTCGCGGAAACCGTGCGCGTCAGCGAAGCCCTGGCCCGCGAGTGCATGTCGGCCGGAATGGTGTTCGCGATGCATTGCCAGCAGGTGGCCACACTGGTTCGTCACACACGGGACGGCTTCGCGGACGGGTTGCTGGCGCGGATCGCGCGCGGCGAGGTCTACCTGGCGTCGGTGACCACCGAGGCGGGCAAGGGCGGCCACCTGATGTCATCGGAGTCGGCTCTGGGGTCCGCCGACGGCGTGCTCCGAATCGAGAGGTTCGCTCCGGTCGTCACCGGCGGGGCGCACGCCGACGGATTCCTGATCACCATGCAGAGCCCCGACGCGACCACCCCGGGGCAGGTCTCGCTGGTCTACGCCGAGCGCGACCAGCTCGACCTCACCGCGGCCGGGGACTGGGACCCGCTCGGCATGCGGGCCACGCACAGCATCCCCATGCGGATCACCGGTGAGGTGCCTGGATCGCAGGTGGTGGGCGAGCACGGGAAGTTCCCGGACATGGCGGTGTCGGTGTTCGCGCCCTACGCGCACCTGGGATGGGCGGCGTGCTGGCTGGGTACGGCTTCCGGGGCGCTGTCCCGCGTCGTGCGGGAGTTGCGCGCCGACCGCAAGCGACGTGATCTGAGTTCCGATCTGTTGCTGCACCGGCTTTCCCGTGTGCGCGAGCGGCTCGACGGTGTGCACGCGCTGATCCAGCACGGTGTTCGTGCACTCGAAGGTGGTGCCGATCCGCGGTCGAACTCGGTGCAGCTGTTGCTGAACGCGGTCAAGCTGACGGCGTCCGAACAGTGCGTGGCCGCGGTGGACGACCTGGTCGAGCTGATGGGACTGCGACACGGCTACCTGCGGAACTCGCCGCTCGCGCTGGAACGTGCGCTGCGGGATCTGCGGTCCGCGTCGCTCAACTACGCCAACGACCGGCTCCGCGCGGCCGACGGCGCTCTGGTCCTGATGGATCCGGAGGTGCGCTTTGCCTGACCTGACCCGTGAGGTGTGGCGCGACCTCGGGCAGCAGGGCGCGTTGCGAGACCTGTTCGACACCAACGGACGGCCGGACCTCGGCCGCACCCGTGCTCTGCTCGCGCAGGTGGACGGCCGGTGTCCGCTCGGCGTGACGTTGAGCGTCTGCGTCCAGGTCTCGTCGGTGCTGCCCGCGGTCGTGCCGGAGAAGGCGGACGCGGTGCGCAAGGCCGCCGAGGCGGCGCTGCGCGGCGAGGTGGTGATCGGACTGGCCGCCACCGACGAGGGCGCTCCGGGCTCCGACCTGTCCTCGCTGACCACGTCGATCTCGTTCGACGGCGACGCGGTCGAGGTCACCGGCGGCAAGCGGTGGATCGTCAACGCGGTCGGCGCCGATCACTTCCTCGTGCTCGGCAGGCACCGGGAAGGACATCACTTCACGGACTTCACGACGGTGCTGGTTCCGGCGGACGCGCCCGGTGTGCGTGCGCGCCCGGCCGGCACCCGGCTGTTCGACGGATCGGGCGTCGGGCACGTCGAGTTCGACCGGGTCCGGGTGGACCGCGGCCATCTGGTGGGACGACCTGGCCAAGGCATGAGGTGCTTCGTCCGAGGCATGGTCGGCGAACGGGTCGCGGGTGGCGCCTGGGCGGCCGCGTTGCTGCGGAGGGTTCTCAACGACGTCCAGCGCGACCTGCTGACATCGCGCAGGGGCGCCGTGCCGTTGTGGGAGAGCGAGGTTGTGCGGCACCGGTTCGCTCGCTGCGTGCTTGTGCAGCGGAGGCTGGACGCGTTGTGGCGCAACGACTCTTCGGCGGCGCACGCGCTGGTCGTCAAGGCGGCGGCCGCCGAGGCGGTGGACGAGGTGCTGGGAGCGTGCGCCTCGTTCGGCGGCGCCGACGCGTTCGACGAGGGTGGACTGCACGAACTGCGTGCCGCCTCGTCGATGTGGGGCGTGGCCGGAGGAACGACGGACACCATGCTGGCCTCGATCGCCGACCACGCCCGCGAGTTGCTGGAGCCGCTGCCATGACCGTGCGCGTGGCGGTCGCTCGCACGGCTACAACGGATCGACGTGCCGCCGCACGCGCGTTGCTGCGCGACCTGGTCGGCGCCGACTGCGTGATCGCCTCGGAACGGAGCGGGCGGCCGTATCTGCCGCAGTGGCCGCGGATCGGCGTTTCCCTGTCGTACTCGGACACGCTCGTGGCCGTGGCCGTCGGACCCGGCCGCGTGGTCGGTGTCGACGTCGAGGAGACCGTCGAGTTCGACCCCGGTATGGCGCGGCGGTGTGGCGCGCCGGAGCTGGTGACGATGCCCCCGGACCGGCGGGCGCGGGAGCTCACCCGGATCTGGACGGTGCAGGAGGCCTGTGTGAAGGCGGCCGGACTAGGACTGCGCGGCAGCCCGTGGACCGTGCCGGTCGGTCGCGCACTGCACGGCAGTTGGCGCGGGCTGAGGTGGATCAGCAGACCTGGCCGGGAGTTCACGGTGTCGTGCGCGTTCGGCCCGATGGAAGGTGAGGAGACATGACAGCGTTCGAGATGTTCGACGCCGCGGCTCGGCGACACCCGGCCGCGGTCGCCCTGGAGGCCGGTGGCAGCACGCTGACCTACGCGGAACTGCGGACCGCGGTGGAGAACCTCGCGGGCAGGCTCCGGGGAGCCAACCGGGTCGGGTTGCTCGCGCGGCGCGACGTGCCGACCTACGTCGGCTACCTCGCCGCACTGCGGGCCGGTGCGGCGGTCGTACCGCTCAACCCGGCGTTTCCGCGGGCGCGCAACGAGAAGATCTGCCGGCTCGCGGGTGTCGACCTGATCATCGGTGCCGGGGCCGACGTCGTGCCCGGTCCGGGTGGCGCGCCGGCGGAGCCCGAGACGGCGTACGTCCTGTTCACCTCCGGCACCACCGGCACCCCGAAGGGCGTGCCGATCACGCACGCGAACCTGAAGGCGTACCTGGACCACAACCTCGCGCGGTACGACCCGGGACCGGGCTGCCGCTTCTCCCAGACGTTCGACCTGACCTTCGACCCGTCGGTGTTCGACATGTTCATGGCGTGGACCTCCGGTGCGACGCTGGTGGTGCCGTCGCGTGAGGAGCTCGCCGATCCGGTGGGCTTCGTGACAGGCCGGCGGATCACGCACTGGTTCTCGGTTCCGTCAGTGGTGTCGCTGGCCCGGCGGATGCGCAAGTTGCCTCCCGGCTCCATGCCAGACCTGCGACTCAGCCTTTTCGCCGGGGAACAACTCACCGTGCAGCAGGCGCGCGCGTGGCATCAGGCCGCACCCGGCAGTGTGATCGAGAACCTCTACGGCCCGACCGAGCTCACGATCACCTGCACCGGCTACCGGCTGCCCGCGAACGAGGACGACTGGCCGAGCACGCCCAACCAGACCGTGCCCATCGGCGATGTCTATCCGCACCTGGAACATCAGGTGCTGGACGGAGAGCTGTGCGTGCGCGGCTCCCAGCGCTTCCGCGGTTACCTCGACGACGCGGACAACGAGGGCCGGTTCGTGCCCGACGACCGGGTGACGCCGCAACACTGGTACCGCACGGGCGACCGCGTCAGGGCCGAACCGGGGTGCGGCCTCGTCCACCTCGGCAGGCTCGACCACCAGGTGAAGATCCACGGTTACCGCGTGGAGCTCGGCGAGATCGAGGCCGCGCTGCGCGACCACCCCGCCGTGCAGGACGCCGTCGCGTACCTCGACGATGACGACCTGCGCGTCGCCTACACCGGTACGCGGACCGCACCCGCGACGTTCACCGAGATGCTGGGCCAGCGTCTGCCGCGCTACATGGTGCCGGACGGCTACGACTGGATGAGCGAACTTCCCTTGAACCCCAACGGCAAAGTCGATCGCGCACGCGTACAGGCGGTGATCTCGTGAGGATTCTGTTCGAACCACTGGCGGGCGCGATCGGACTCGGCGCCATCACCCGCTGTCTCGCACTGTCCGAGCAGGCCGTGCTGCGCGGCCACACCGTCGCTTTCCACGCCCAGCCCTACCCGCTCGTCGAACGGCATTCCCACGGCCCCAGGTTCGACGCTCCCGTGCCGACGCGCCCGCCGGGCGTCCGCGACCCGCAGTCGACGAGCTTCGCCGAGGCGATCCACCTCCGCGGTCTGGCCGAACCGGGCTACCTCGAGACCGCGATCGCCGCCGAACTGGACACCATCGACCGGTTCCGCCCTGACGTCGTCGTCACCGAATGGCAGCCCACCGTGCCGATCTCCGCGCACATCGCCGGTGTGCCGTTCGCCGCCACGCTGGCCACCACCGAACTGGCGGTGCTGGTCGGAGACCCACCAGACCCCGCGTTCCGCGACGTCGACGCCACCATCGCGTCCGCGTGCCGCGACCACGGTGTCCCGGAACCAGGCAGTCTCGAGGAGCTTCTGCACTGCACGTCGGTGGTCAATCTCGCCCCCACCACCGAGCTTCTCGAGCCGATGCTGGCCTCGGTGCCGCGCACCCGCTACGTGGGCCCGCTGTTGTTCGCACCGCTGGAACTGACACCCGCACCCGAACTGCCCCAGAGCGAGGTGCGCGTACTGGTCTACGTGGGAGCCGGCGCGGTCAAGGTGCGTGAGCTGCTGCCGGTGCTGGCCAAGGCGTTCCCGGCACCGCGGCACAGCGTCCTCGTCGCCGCACGGGAGTCCTCAGTGGATGGTCTGGACACCCCGTTCCAGCACGAGAACATCACCGTCGCCCACGAACCAGGTCTTACCCGCGCCCTGCGGGACAGCGACATCGTGGTGGCACGCGGATCCCAGAACGCCGTCGCGGCCTGCCTGCTGGCCGGCGTGCCGGTCATCGGCACGCCCGGAACCAGGGACTCCGAGCCGTTGTTCAACATGGGCGTGCTCGAAGGGCACGGCGTCGGCCGCACGATCCTGGGCACCCCGACCGCGACCGACCTCGCCGATGCGGCCGATGAACTGCTGAACGGCGGTGCCGCCCACCGCGCGGCACGACTTGGTGACGCGTTGCGCAGGCACGGCGGCGCGGTAGAGGCCGTGCGTGCGCTCGAGGAATCAGTGGCAGGGCTGTCGTCGAGGGATCAATGAGCTGCGCCACCTCGGCCAGATGCGCCTGGATGGTGTGTTGGAACACCTGATCACGGCCGTACTCGCTTGGTTTCGTATGCCCAGATGGCGGGCAACGGGTCAGTGCGACCTCTTCCTCCCGCTCGGTCCGTGCGACGAGTGGTTGAGCTCGCTTCGAGGAGGACGCGGAGTCGGCGAAGCGGGCGAGCAGGCGGGCGGTGACGCTGGGGGCGATGAGGGCGTCGCCTTCGGCGGTCGCGTGGACGGCCTGGACCAACAAGGTCGGGTCCTGCGTCCTTGAGCAGGAAGCCCCTGGCGCCCGCTTTCAGGGCGCCGCTGACGTGGTCGTCGGTGTCGGAGGTGGTGATGACGACCACGGCCAGCGGATCCTCGACATCGGGTCCCGCGAGCAGGCGGGTCGCCTCGACGATCGGCATGACAGTCCCGATGTCGTCCTCGTGTCGCTGGCCACTTCAACCGCGTACGCGCCCAGCAATGCGCGACAAGCCTCGCGAACGGGCGAACCTCCGTGAACGATCTTCGGAGCAGCACTGCACGCGCTCAACACCGACATCCCTGCCGCGGTAACGGTCCCATGCATCCAGGCCGACCTTTGCACCCCCGTAGGGCAAACTAGCCGTACCCGCACAAGCAGCCGCGTCGAAGCCCTGCTCGGCGACGCGATGTGTGATCAGCAGCCTTCAGCCCGCATGCGGAGGCAGTGCAGTGGTCAGGCCGTGCTGGAAGGCGTAGGTGACCGCTTGGGCACGAGTGCGAGCGCCGATCTTCGCGAACAGGTTGTTGATGTGCGTCTTCACCGTTGCTTCTGTGACGCAGAGCAGCTGCGCGATCTCGTTGTTGCACCGCCCCTTCGCGATCAACCGGAGCACATCGATCTCTCTTGGCGTCAGCCCGTTTGCTGTGCGGCGCCGGGTTTCGCCTGCGACTGCCATCGCCACCAGCCGTTGCTGGACGATCGCGTCGAAGTGCGAATCCCCCTTCAAGACATCAGCGATCGCCTGCGCGATCTGGTCCGCGCCAACGTCCTTCGTGAGATAGCCGTGCGCCCCCGCGCGTAGAGCCTCGGTCACCGATTCGTCATCGCAATAGGTTGTCAGCACGAGGATCTTGGTGCTCGGCCTGCTCGTCAGGATGCGCCGCGTGGCCTCGACACCGCTCATCCTCGGCATCCGCAGATCCATGAGCACCAGATCCGGGCTCATCTCAGCCACCAGGTCCAGCGCCTGCTCGCCGTCGGCTGCCGTGCCCGCGACGCTGATGCCTGGCAACAGGTCGAGGATGAGCGCCAAGCCTTCACGCACGATCGTCTGATCGTCGACCACGAGCGCACTGGCCGAAACCTCGCTCACGCCGGCACTCGCAGTCGTACGCGGAACCCGGTTGCGTCCGGAGCGGCCACCAGTTCACCCCCTAGCAGTTCGGCGCGCTCACGCATGCCCACCAGTCCGTATCCCTGCCCCGTTCTCCCATCACCACGGCACTCGAACGAGCCGGTGTTGCGGACCTCCAACTCGACCCAGCCCTCGTTGCGGGTGAACGTCATGGACACCGCGGCATCCGGTGCGTGCTTGCGCACGTTGCTCAGCGCTTCCTGCGCGGTGCGCACCAGGGTCAGCGCGACCTCCGGTGCGAGGGAGGGCTCTTCACCGGTGTCCGGAAGTGCCAGGTAACACCGCTTTCCCGTTGCCTCGTGGAACTCTGTGGCCAGCTTCCCCAATTGCACGGTCAGCGGTTCCTGCGTGCCGCGTAGCGCCTCGACTGCCTGCCGTGCTTCTTCCAGACCACGCCGTGCCAGATCACCGGCCATCGCCACGCGATCCAGCACCAACTCCGTGTCGCCCTGTTGCTCCAGCAGCAGGCGCGTCGCCTCCAGGTGCGCGATCTGCCCTGACAAGGAATTCGCCAGCACATCGTGGATCTCGCGAGCCAAACGCCGCCGCTCGTCGATCACCGCCTGATCGGATCGTTCCTTCTCGGCCACCTTGTCGTGTGCCAGGGTCACCCGCCGACGCACCAATGCGGACATGAGGAACAGCCACGCCAGGAAGATCGCCAGGAGCGGTTCCAGGCCGGGGACCGCCACCGAGTAGACGATCATCGGCCCCATCACCAGCGCCGCACGTTTCCACGGCACCCGGAATGGCGCGACCAGCACGATCAGGAACAGGATCGAGGTCCCGAGGGCGGCATTGCCTGATTCCGTTGTCAAACCGGCGATCAGCGCACAACCGAGCAGGAATGACGGTCCTGCAACACCCTGCAGCAACAGGAAGAAGCATCCGAACGCGATCAGGAACGCGCTCGCGAGCGCCAAAGATCCCAACTTACTGCTCGAAGCCACCAGTGATTGAGTCAATCCCCAGATCAGGTAGGCGAGGAGCAGGCCTTCCCGCACGCTGCGCCACAGGCGGGCCCGGCGATCCATCTTGCCAGTTTACCTGTGCGTCAAAGGATCCAGCGACCACCAGACGTAGCAGTCGCCCCTCCACCCACGGGTGGAGAACGCCATTTCCACTCCTGGGGCCATGACCGGCCGATCACCAGCCAGCACGATTAGCGCTGCCGCGGCAAAAGGCCGTCCGGCAAACACCGTTCCTCAGCCGAATAGGAGAAAATCATGAAGCTTTCACAATTCTCCACCGCAACGCGCCGCAGCCTCGGGGCTGTCGTCATCACCTCCCTGCTGGCCCTTGGCGGTGTGGCGGCCGGCATCGCGCCGGCCTCCGCCGCACCGACCGCCCCGTCCTGCATCAACCGGCAGGTCATCCAGTGGTACTCCGTGATCCTCACCAACAACTGCCCGCAGGGAGCCGGGTACTACTTGAAGGTCATCTTCGACAACGCCCCCGACAGCAACTGCTTCTGGCTGGCGTCCGGGGACTCGCGGCGAGTCGACGGCGACAGGCGCTTCCCCTTGATCCAGTACAGCCGGACGGTCATCTGCGGTTGATGGCCCAACACGCGGTCAGCGTGCTCTGGCAAAGGTGAGTCCCTTGTGTGAGAGAGAGAAACAATGCCTCGAAACAATGCATTGATCCGCTCGGCGCTCGCGATCGCGGCGACGCTGGGAATGGTCATGACGCCCATGTCCGCCGCAACAGTCACGCAAGCCGCGGCGACACCGACGACGGAGGTGTCAGCCGCCGCACCGTGCCCTTACTCCGGCATCCACCCGGTGCTGCAGAACGGCAGTGACGGGGGCGCCGTCAAGCACCTGCAGTGCCTCCTGCGGCTCTGGGGATACACCGCGGTGGCCGTGGACGGGCATTTCGGCCCGATCACCGAGTCCGCGGTGGAGGCGCACCAGCGGGACTGCAAGATCCAGCGGGACGGTGTCGTGGGGCCGGAGACCTGGCGGCACCTGCACCTCGACACGACCACCGACGAGTGCACGGACTGATCATGAAACCGACACTGATGTTGATGACAGTGGGACTAACGGTGCTGGCGAGCGTCGATACCCCCACGTCGGGTACAGCCGCTGTGAGCGCTCCGGTCGCGTACGTGGACACGGCGCCGGTGACGGCGCCTCCGATGGGAGAGGTCGCGGCCGCGCGCACGGCCGCCGTGCGGGGCGGTGCAACACGCACCGGCCCGCCACCCGCGACGACCAGCGAGAGGTTCTGGGAGCTCCAACTGAACCTGTGCAACAGCGGATTGCCTGGGGTCGGCTGCTACTCGCACGGCCTCTCGATCATCGAGGGTGGCGATCTGATCTACGCGCTACGTCCGAACCTCGTGACGCTCAACGAGATCTGCGCCGACGACCTGCCCGAGTACCTGATGCCGTCGCTGGCCGAGGCGTGGCCGGAAGACTGGGTGTACTACGTGTTCATGCCGGCGATCGCACGGGACAGCGGCCAACCGATCAAGTGCAGCAACCAGCAGGACTACGGCAGCGCGGTGCTCGGCCGCGTGCCCGCCGCCGGCTACCGGGGTGTGAACGGGTGGGGCGGCAGGTACACGACGCAGGACAGCAGCAACGAGCAACGCACGTTCGCGTGCGCGTACGCCATCGGCGACCACCTGGGATGTGCGACGCACCTGTCGGCGAAAAGCGAGCCGGTCGCGCTCGCCCAGTGCCGGGCGCTGTTGTTCGACGCGGTTCCGCACATCCGGTCCGTCGAGGGGGTGAGCGGGAAGACGGTCGTCGGTGGCGACTTCAACCTGCAGTACGACACCTCCGATCCGGAGAACGTCCAGAACTGCGTGCCGTCCGGCCACGTCCGCAAGGGGGACGGCGACGTGCAGCACGTGGTGTTCTCCAACGACATCGCCTTCGTCAGCACCACGAAGTACGGACTGACCTACACCGATCACGACGGGTTCCTGGTCCGCCTGACCAAGCCGTGAGCACATGCTCGTCGCCGGGATGCGAGGTGGAGCCCACTCCGCCTCGCATCCGTGTTCGCCTCGCGTGCCGGTTGACAGACCGCCATCGGCGGCCTGTGGGGTGCTAGGACTCTGCAACGGCCGCTCACCTGCAGCCATCGCCCTTCAGCCACCGGGGGCCTGGCCTCGCGACCGATCACCGAGACATCGCGCGAATGAGACTGAGGCGCACCGTCTCAGGCCCCGTAGAACAGCGCCGCCACTACTCGCGAGTTCATTTCGGCAGAGGCTGACTGCCTGACACCACCCGAACGACTGAAAACTCTATCTCATTTGGCCCCGCATGTTTACCCGAAGATAGGCGTCAGATACGTTCGATGATCCTTGTCGCGCCGCTCCGGGAATAGTGCATGGATGATCTGGATGACTTACTGCAGGTAGTCCGCGAGCTGAGCGAACGGCCGAGGTGGAGGTGGCGCAAGGAGGATCGCGATGACCTGCGTGGCGAGCAGGCGCTGCCGTTGCTCTGCCTGATCGGGTCGTCGGATGCCACCGAGGCGGTGGCGGACGCGCTGCAGGCAAGACTCCGGCCCGACCCCGCCAAGGTTCGGCACACACCGCGCAGGCTCGTCCCCTCGGCGGCGGTGGACGCTGACGACGGCGTCGTCGATCCCGCGCAGGGCCGTCCGCTGCTGCCCCTGCTCAATCTGCTGGTCACGCGGCTCGGCACAGACCGATACGGCGCGGGCCGCGAGATCCCCTTTCACACCTTCCGCCTGGTGGATTGGCTGACCAGGCACCAGGCGTCCACATTGGACCGTGACCAGCAGATGCCGTTCCGCGGCAAGCTTCTCGAGTGGTACTCGCCGCCCGCGAACGAGGGCGAGGACGTGGTCGGGCCCGCACTGGCGGCGGTCACCACGGACAAGACGCTGGCGCTGACCAGGTTGGTGCCGGGGACGGCGCGCATGCTCGGGCGGTGGTTGTGGGTGCATGGGCTGCGCGGCGGCGAACCGAGGTGGATGATGCGCCAGCCGTACATGGTGCCCGCGCACTCGGCGGGGTTCCTGCGGTTCGCGCGGCGGCTGACCGTGGACAACCGCGAACACGAGAACCTGCGGCAGGTGAAACTGTTGCTGGTGCACGCTTTCCTGCGTGACCTTCGGCTCTTCTACGGCACCCGCACGTGGTGGCTGCGCCGGTGGCGGCGCACCGGGTATGTGACGGTGGTGCTGCGCGGGATCACCGAGCTCAACGGCGGGTGGGAGCTACTGCGTCTGATCAACGACGTGCGCAACCAGACAGGCGCGCACGACCCACTGCTGGTCGTCGCCACCGCGACCGGTGAGCCGGAAGGGCTGAGCCTGCGGGTCGAGCCAGTCAGCGCGATCAAGTCCACCGTCGCTTCGTGGAAGCGGCAACTGCCGTGGAAGCGGCAGCAATTCGAGCCGACGGCACGGTTCGTCGCTCTCCGGCTGGAGCGGCCGCCTGTCGTCCCCGACATGGTCGGCGAGTGCTGGGAGCCGCGCCGGATGCCGTGGTTCGCGAGAAAGCCGGTGATCGTCGCCGCCGTGCTGGCACTGCTGGTCGGCACCGCGGCGGCAGTCGTCCCAGCGTGGCTGCGAACGGAACCGTGTGAGGGCGCGGAGATGCCGTCAGCGGCCACCGTGTGGATGCCGGAGACGTCCGAGTGCATCGGATTCAGCGCGGCGGGCTTCATCTTCGGCAGCACGGACAAGCTCCGCAGGGCACAGGAGGCGGTGTTCGAACAGAACGCCGTGGCCCAACGGTTGCACAAGGAGAACCCAGGCCGACCGGTGCTCACGTTGGTCTACATCGCCGAGCTGACCCATCCGACGATCAGAGAGGGTACCGACGACGCGGAGGCTGAGGAGTTGACCGGGCTGCTGATCCAGCAGGCGGAGGCCAACACGATCGGCAACTCGACCGATGACGCGCTGAACCCGTTGCTGCGCATCGTGATCGCCAACGGCGGCTACCAGATGAAGCACGCCAGACGCACGGTCGACCAGTTCGTCGTGCCGCTCGCCGAACGCGACGACACGGTGATGGGCGTCGTCGGCGGAGGACGTACCGTGGCCGAGACCGAAAACGCGATCGGGGTGCTGGGCGCGCACGGGATTCCTCTGCTGGCGACGACTTTGACCGGCGAATCGCTGCACACACTGTCGTCGTTGTACTTCCAGCTCTCGGCAGGCAACGGCCCGCAAGCGAAGATGATCGCCGAGTACGCGGCCTCTCTTGGCAAGTCGCTCACCGTCTTCCACCCAGATCTGGCACAGGAACCAGACGAGTACCTGCAGTCGCTGCACGACCAACTTGCCGCATTGCGTTCGGAGCGGACCCGGATCCAGTTCACCCAGTGGCGCACGCCATCGACCGCCGATGTCAAGTGCGGCACCGATGACATCGTGTTCTACGCGGGGCGTGAGACCGGATTCACCGACTTTCTGAACAAGGTGCTGGACACATGTCCGCTCTCGACCCGGCCGATGGTCATCGGCGATGACGCGATCACGAGGTTCATCGCCGAAGGGGAGAGCCGTCGTTCCACGAAGTTCGCGGGCGCCTCGCTCGGCTACGTGTCCCTCGCCAACCGGGTGGTGCTCGCCGGAAACTCATGTGTCGCCACTGGTGATCCCGACCCGGCCGCCCGGCCGGACAACGAACGACCCATGGTGAGGTTCTGCAAGGGGCTGAACGGCCTCTACTCCCCCAGAGGCGACAGGCCGCCGGCGTGGCTGGCGTTCGGAGCGGAGCTCACGAGGCACGATGGCAACCGCCGCTGGACAGGGGAACGGGTGGGCATGGCCTACGACGCGGCCGGACTGTACGTCTACGCCGCGACTCGCACCAAGCTGCGGGTCTTCTACAACCCCGACATACGCAATCCGCACCGCGCGACCGTCGCGCAAGAATTCCGCGAGTTCGACTGCACCGGCGAGGCGAACACCAACTGCTTCAAGGGTGTGTCCGGCTGGATCGACTTCCGCAGCGGCCGCGACGGGCGGCACCGGCCACTCGCCATCCTGACCATCAAAGACCTCAACGCCACCGACGTGAATCCGCTGTGCACGTTTCGCTTCCAGGACAGCGCACCCTGCCCATGACAGTGTGGTGCGGTCTGTCGTGGAAGCGGTGCGTAGTCGCCATGGCGAGCGGTTCTACGCGGCGGCGCTGAATCACATCTATCGAGAGCAGGACGGCCTGATCGGACTTCCGTGACTCGGGATCAACAGCGTCGAAGCGTTGGCGCGCGAGCCGGCCGGCCTTCAGGCGCAGCTGCGCTGGAACGTCCCGGACTGGAACGGCTTTCGCGTGGACTGGCTCCCAGCCGACCTGGCTGGACCGTGGGAGACGGCGCTGACCGCGGAGGCTTGTTCCGGCACGACTCGCCAGTGGCAGCAGACATCAAGCGCGTGCTGACCGCCGGTGAGGTGCGCCGCCACTTTCCGGAGTTGGACGAGCAGACCGTCGCGCTGTCCCGCATCGAGTCACTGCCACCTGCAGAGCGCGCCGAGCAACTGGTTCGTCTGTTGGGCACCTTCGACGGCCCCGTCACTGCCGAGGACGCCGAGTCAGCTCTGCGTGATCTCGGACCAGCGGCCTTCCTGCCTCTGATCGACCTGCTCGACTCCCCTGACCACGGCTGGCGAGCCGCCAAGCTGCTGGCGGAGATCGGCCGTCCCGACAGCGGCGTCACTCGGCGTTGCGCAACGCGTTGACGCGAAGAGGTGCTGCCGACCAGTACTGGGTCGCGATGGCGCTGTCCAGGCTCGGCCGGCTCGACCTCGTGCTCGACCAGGCCGACAACCTCCCACCAGATGTGGTGGTAGCTGCTGTCGCGGCGCCCTGCACCGCCTTCCGCGACCGCGCGGTCTCCGCGCCAACGCTGGACTACCGGCCCCTGGCGGACTTCATCGAGCACCGACCGGTCCACGAGCAACACCTGGCCACCAAACTGGCTCCCGGCACCAGCTACTGCACCATCACAGTCGACGAGGTCGACGCGGCGGCGGCGAACCGTGGCAGGACTGGCTCACCCGCCGGGCCCGCACCTACCGCCAGTCCCTGCTCGCCCACCGCGACGGCGCACGCATCGTCGCCAGTGCCGCCTGGCTCAGCCCGGCAACCATCCAGATGTTCAACGACGAGCTGGCCGCCCTGGTCGACGCAGGCACGTCGGCACCCCTGCTGGTAGCGATCCGCGAAGGCGGCACCACCACCGGCGACGACACCTTCGAACACGGCCTGCGAACGCTCATCGCGGGCACAACCGACACGCTCAACCCACGACCGTCCAACCACCCGGCCTGACCGGTCCAATCAAGCCAGACGGCGATACCACGAACCGGCGACAGCCCAACCACGCGACGAGACCATTGAACCAGCGCGAAAAACGAAGGATCGGCGAGACAACCCCGGACCAGCGTGCTTCCAGGCGGCGGACCTGATCATCCGCCCGACTCCGCAGCAAGCCTGCCGGTGTGGTCGTCGGCACCCCGCACAGACCAACCAGCCAGTGCAGGTGGAACGTCGCTGTGCACGGCCCGTCCGCCGAACGCACTCTCATGCCGATGAGTGCGCTACCGCGGCAGCTGCCGGGTGATGTCGACCGGCCGCCGCGTCGCGCGCCGGAGTCAGTTCGATCAGGTGTACTCGCATGGGTGGCGGCCCGGCGGACAAGCTCACGCCACGCCCCGGAACCGGATCTCCTCGATCGGCATGGCGAGCCGCAGGCCCGGCAGGCGGCGCAACAGCGTGGGCAGCGCGATCTCCAGTTCGGCGCGGGCGAGGGTCTGGCCGAGGCACTGATGGACGCCGTGACCAAAGGCCGTGTGCCCCAATACTTTTGCGGTCGATGTCGAGGATGTCGGGGGCGTCCAGGAACGCCGGGTCCCGGTTGGCGGCGGACAAATTCATGATCAGCATTTCACCGGCTTCGACGAGGGTGACGCCGATCTCGATGTCGTCTTTGGCCACCCTGGCGACGAGGCTGTGCACGATCGTCATGTACCGCAACAGTTCCTCGACCGCGCCCGAGATCACCTCGAGTGAAGGGATTCGACTCGGGGCCATGGTCCTGGCGCGTCACTCTCGCACCGCCGGAATCCGGTCGGCGTCCGGCGTGGTCGCCGATGAACTGCGCTCTCAGGGCGCGGGCACGGCACCGATCTGCTGCAGCACGCCGAGGAGATTGGGCTGACCCCGCTCCTTGATGATCTTTCCGTCTGCCAGGTAGTAGAAGTTCATGGCCTGGACCGAGATCGTCTTCCCGCTGGCAGGGACTCCGAAGAACTCGCCTTGGTGCGTTCCGCGCATGGTGAACCGGGCGGCCACCGTGTCGCCTTCGGTGACGGTCTCTTCCAGGGTCCACCGGACATCCGGGAAGCCGGCGCGCATCATCGCGATCAGCTCCAGGTAGCCCTCGGGCCCCCGCAGCGGTTCCGGGTGGCTTGGCGCGTGGAACTCGGCCTCCGGGGCGATGACCTCGCGGGCAAGGTCCTCATCGGCCGTGTTGATGAACTCGACGAAGCGACTCATCACGGATTCGGTGGACTGCGGCGACATGTCCGTCCGCCTCTCTTCTTGCACGTGCTCGCCACGAGCGAGCGGAAGCCCGACCGTACATCGATTCGATGTCTGCATCGAATCGATGTAGGGTTGGACCATGGCCATGCTCGACCTGGCAATACTGGGCTTCCTGACCCAGCGGCCGTTGCCCGGACACGAACTACGCCGCCGCGTCTCGGAGCTGATGGGCTACACCCGGCCGACGAGCGACGGCAGCCTGTATCCGGCGATCAAACGTCTTGCCGCGGCGGGCCTGTTGAACCGGCGCGCGGACCCCGCGGCAGGCGCGGCCCGCTACATGCTGAACATCACCGCCGCCGGCCACGCCGAACTGCTCAGGCGGCTTCGCACGCCGGCTGACCACGAGATCAGCGACTTCACGCGGTTCTTCACGGTATTGGCGTTCCTGTCCCTCCTGCCGGACGTTGACGAGCAGCATGCGGTGCTGCGGCGGCGACTGGAGTTCCTGGAGACACCGGCGAGCTTCTTCTACGACGGCGACCGGCCGTTGCGCGCCGAGGAGATGGCCGACCCCTACCGGCGCGGCATGCTGCTGACCGCCCGTGCCATCAGCAGCGCCGAACGCGCCTGGCTGCACCAGGTTCTGGACGAGCCGGTCACCGCGCGCGCCGAGACCGATCCTCCTGCGCTCGACAACCCGTCAGGCTGATCAACCCCGAAGGTAGCCGCCCCGTGCTTGCGTCCTGGTACGACCGCCAAGGCCCCGCCGCCGACGTGCTGCGTGTCGGCGAACTGCCCGACCCCACCCCCGGCCCGGGCGAGGTCCGCGTTCGCGTCACCGTTTCCGGGGTCAATCCCGGTGACACCAAGAAGCGGCGCGGTTGGCTCAACTCGTCGATGCCCTTCCCGCGGGTGATTCCGCACAGCGACGCCGCCGGGGTCGTCGACGCCGTGGGCGAGGGGGTGGACGAGCGCCGGATCGGACAGCGGGTGTGGACCTACGGCGCCCAGTCGTACCGGCCCTTCGGCACGGCCGCCCAGTACACCGTCGTACCCGCGGGCCTGGCCGTCCCGCTGCCCGACCACCTCAGCGACGAGCTCGGCGCAGCACTGGGCATCCCCGGCATCACCGCCCACCGCGCCGTGTTCGCCGACGGCCCGGTGGACGGCACACTCGTGCTGGTGCACGGCGTCCTGGGCGGGGTCGGCTCCCTGGCCGCCCAGCTCGCTCGCTGGGGCGGGGCGAGGGTGCTCGGCACGGTCCGGCGCGGCGCGGACCTCGCACAGGTCGACCCGGCCGTCGTGTCCCACGCCGTGGCGCTGGACCAGCAGGACCCGGCGGCGGCCATCCGCGCGTACGCGCCCGAGGGCGTGCACCGGATCGTCGAGGTCTCCCTGTCCGACAACGCTGACCTGGACAACGCCGTCGTGGCGAACGGCGCGGTCATCGCCGCCTATGCCACGAGGGCGGACCAGACCGAGATCCCCTTCTGGAACCTGCTGTTCAACAACGTCGTCCTGCGCCTGATCGGCAGCGACGACTTCCCCGAAGAGGCGAAACGCCAGGCAGCACGCGATCTCACCGCCGCCGCCTCCGCCGGCGCCCTGACCGTCGAGATCGGCGACCGCTACGAACTGGCGGACATCGCCAAGGCCCACGACCACGTCGACACCGGCAGCCGCGGCCGCGCCCTGGTCACCCTCCCCCAATGACCACAGCTGTCACCAGAAACGCCCGCAATTGCCGCGATGATGTTGCCCATGTTCTTGGCGCCCCCGGCAGGAGACGGAGTACGTCGAATGGAGGTCCGTGTGGGGAAGGCCGGAAGGGTGAACGCCGTATTTCAGGTCGCGTGGCGCGATCTCGGCGTGACGGCCGTGGTCTGGGCCGATGAAGTCGTCAAGACGGTGGATCCGACGCGGACCGCCTGATCCTGGGAGGGATCGCGTGACGCTTTCGCGCCGGGACGCCGTGGCGCGACCTGCCCGAGGAATGCGAGCCCTGGCAGACGTGGAGATTCCACCCATAGACTGGCTTCGTCAACGTTGGATGATCGTAAACCGTTGCTCCACCGGAAAAGGGCGACGCGGGTGATGAGATATCCGTTGTGGGTGCGGGTCGTCGGCGCGTGGATCGCGGTCTCTCTGACGATCGTCACGGACACCGCCGAAGCGTCGGCGTGTCCGGCGCAGCGTCTCGCGGTTCCCGCCTACTGGGGAACGGACGCCGCCGGAACGACACTGTGGTCGCGGCTGGGGAACGCGACGCCGACGGTGGGAACGGCGATAGTGGGCATAACGGCGTCCGGCCCTGGCCCGGTCCCGCTGCCGGAGGTCAGGCGGGTCGTCCGCCGCGCCAGGTCAGCAGGAGTAACCCTGCTGTCCTATGTGGACACGGGATATACCGGTCGCGATCCGGCCGAGGTCATGGCCGACATATCGAACGCGTTCAGGTGGTACGGAACCGACGGGATCTTCCTCGACCAGGTGTCGAACACCTGCGACGAACTCGGCTACTACCAGGCGCTGCACGACTACGTGAAGAACCTGAACCCCAACGCGCTCGTGGTGCTCAACCCGGGAACCAACACGGACGAGTGCTACGTGCGAGCCGCCGACATCCTGCTCACCTTCGAGGGCAGGTACCAGGACTACGTGCGATGGTCGCCCACTGGTTGGGAATACGGCTACCCGGCGAAGCGGTTCTGGCACCTGGTGTTCGACGCGTCCGACGCGAAGCAGATGCGGGACGCGGTCACCAAGTCCAGGCGGCGGCACGCCGGCCAGGTTTACGTGACCGATCACGGCATGCCCAACCCATGGGAAGCCCTGCCCACCTACTGGCGCGCGGAACGAGGGGCGGTGGCGGTCGGTCGATGACCGGCCCGGCAGCGGGACCCTACGACCGCGCCCGCAAGAACCTTGATCGACACCCGAACTACGTCTTGGCGGCGTACATGGCCATCCGCAACCTGACACCTGACGCACCGTCCTGCCGATGATCGGGTGCGACGGCGAACATCCGCTTCTGCCGATGTGAGTGAGTCCCGGTGACGGGTCACCGGGACTCACTCGGCCGCTGGTGTCAGCGGTTCATCAGAGCGAAGACGCCCCAGCCGAGGTACTCGCGTTGGTAGCGGGCGTGGCGTGCCGGAGCGGTGGTGAGTTCCGCGCGCATCTGCTCGGCCAGCTCGTCGTCGGGATGCGCGTCCAGCCAGCGGCGGATGTTGAGCCACTGAGCCGCGACGTAGCGGTCCCAGCTGTCCTGGTCGGCCAGGACCATCTCCACCACGTCACAATCCAGCTCCCCGAACTGTTCCAGCAGTTCCGGGAGGGCGAGGAAGTCGTCCTCGCTGGTGGCGTGACAGCCTTCGACGGTGGCCTGGTCCGGGGGTTGCCCGCGCCAGTACGGTTCGCCGATCAGCATCGTGCCGCCGGGGCGCAGGCTGCGTCGGAGCAGGTCCACAGTGCCGGCGACACCGCCTCCGATCCAAGTCGCACCGACACACGACCCGATGTCGACCGGGTCGTCGGCAACGTGGTTCGACGCGTCACCGTGGATGAAAGTGACCTGGTCGGCGACGTCCAGTTCAAGCGCTCGTGCCTGGGCCTCGGCCAGGAACACGGTGCTGATGTCGACGCCGGTTCCGGTGATGCCGTGATCGCGGGCCCAGGTGCACAGCAGCTCGCCCGAGCCGCAGGCCAGGTCGAGCATCCGAGTGCCGGGTGACGGGTTCAGCGCCTCGCCCAGGGTTGCCAGTTTCTGGCTGGTGAGCGGGTTGTGGATGCGGTGGCCGCTCTCGCGGATGGTGAAGCTACGGGGTAGATCCACTTCGAGGAATCCTCACGTCCAAAGGGTAGTTCACTGCGGTCAGCGCGGTGTCGGCCGTGAACGGCCGGGCTACCCGGACAGTCATCAAATGCACCTCTTCGGACGGAAGGTCATGCGGATCAGCGGAAGGCTAGGTGGCTCGCACGTGCCGGTCCACCGGTTATCGCGCCGACCCCGACGCGCTCTCGTAGCCGCAGAGCCGTTGCATCGAGCCGTTGGATCAGCTGTCGGCGTTACTCCGTTTGCGCCTGATGGGGCGTTGGTCGATGGCCGTCGGCGTGCGTCTTCACCTGTTGGTTCTGGTGCGGCGCAATGGATCGCCGCATCCCTTGCGTGACGTCTCTACGGTACGGGGGAAGCCTGGGCGCGAACCGAACGGTGACCGTCAGGCCGCCTTGGGAGCGTGCGGTGGTGGTGAGGGTGGCGTGGTGAGCTTGGGTCACAGCGTTGACGATGGCGAGGCCGAGACCGTGACCGGCGTGGTTGTTGCGGCCGGGCGAGAGTCGCTGGAAGGGCTGGAAAAGTCGCTGGAGCTGGTCTTCCGGGACAACAGGTCCGCTGTTGGTGACCGTCAGGACGACGTGCGCGCCGGAGGTCTGCGTGGTGACGTGGATGTGCCCGTCCGGATGGTTGTGGCGGATGGCGTTGTCGATGAGGTTGGCGACAAGGCTTTCGATCAGTCTCGGGTCCCCCGCTGTCACCGCAGGTGTGAGGTGCTCGGCGAGGTTGATGCCTTTCTGCGTGGCTGGGTCGCGACGGGAGACGAGTACCCCGGTGACGACCTGGGCGAGGTCGAGGGTGTCCCAGCGGGTGACGCCACGCTCGCTGGTGGCCAGGGCGAGCAGTGCTTGGACGAGCCGTTCCTGGTGTTCTCCCAGGGTGAGGGCTTCCTCGCAGGCTGAGCGGAGAGTGCCGGTGTCGGCGTCGGGATCGGCGAGGGTGACTTCGAGAAGGGTCCGCAGTCCGGCCAGGGGGGTGCGTAATTCGTGGGAGGCGTTGGCGACGAAGTGTCGTTGAGCGTTGAAGGAGGCTTCGAGGCGGGCGAAGAGATCGTCGAGGATGTGACCCAGCTCGGTCAGCTCGTCCACGGGCTCGCCGAGGTCGAGGCGCTGGTCGAGGTTGCCCGCGGAGATGGCCTTGGCGGTGGCGGTGATGGCCCGCAGGGGCCTGAGGAAACGCCCTGCGACGAACCAGCCGCCGCCGACAGCGATGGGGATGAGGACCACGAGCGCTACCGCGGAGCCGACGAGGAGCTGGTGCGGGCCGATCCCGTCCCCGGTTCCGGTGATCGCGGCCGGGGCCGGGCTGTGGGCGGGAATGGTCGACTGGATGCCGGCGAGGGGGATGGTGACGATGGCGAGGACCACGATCCCGGCGAGGAAGATGCCGGTGGCGTAGAAGACCGTGAGCCTGGCTTGCAAGGACCGCCCGGGCAACGGCCTGGGGCCCGTCATGGTGAGCCGATCCGATAGCCGCCTTCGCGGACGGTCTCGATCACGGACGGGTCGCCGAGCTTCGCGCGCAGCCGGTGCACGGTGTGCTTGACCGCGGACGTGAAGGGGTCGGCTGCTTCGTCCCAGACTCGTTCGAGCAGTTCCTCGGCGGAGATGACCAGGCCGGGCGCGGCCAGAAGGCATTCGAGGAGGGCGAACTCCTTGGGACTGAGCTCCAGGCGCCGACCGGCGCGGAACACCAGGCGGCGGGCCGGGTCGAGGGTGATGTCCCCGCACACGAGAGTGGGCGGCAGTGGCGGCACGGCGCGGCGAGCGAGGGCACGGACGCGAGCGACCAACTCGGCGAAGGCGAACGGCTTCGGCAGGTAGTCGTCGGCGCCGAGGCCGAGCCCGTGCACGCGATCCTCGATCGTGTCCGAAGCAGTGAGCATCAGCACGCGGCTCGCACAGCGGTTGTCGGCGAGCTGCCGGCAGATCTCGTCCCCGTGGACACCGGGCAGGTCCCGGTCGAGGATCACCACGTCGTAGCGGGTGACGGCCAGGCGGTCGTAGGCGGCGGTTCCGTCCAGGGCTACGTCGACGGCCATGCCTTCGCGGCGCAGCCCGGTGCCGATGGAACGGGCCAACACCTCGAAATCCTCGACCACCAGGACTCTCATGTGCCCAACGATGCCAGAGGCGAGGTTCCAGCCAGGTCGCAGCGGCTGAGACCGGGCTGCGACCGGATGCTGCGTACAACCTGCGGCATGAGTCCATTTCGAACCACCTGGGCACGGCGATGAGCGCCGCCGGAATTGTCGTCGCGGGACTGCGCAAGCGATACGGGGCGACCCAGGCTCTCGACGGCATGTCCTTCACCGTCCGTCCGGGACTGGTGACCGGCTTCGTGGGGCCGAACGGGGCAGGGAAGTCCACCACGATGCGGGTGGTCCTCGGCCTGGCCGCGGTCGAGGAGGGCACCGCCCTGGTCGAAGGTGAGCCGTACCACCGTCTCCGGCATCCACTGCGCCACGTCGGCTCATTGCTGGACGCGGCGGCGCCGCACCCATCCCGCAGCGGGCGCAACCACCTGCTCTGGCTGGCTCATTCCCAGGGCCTGGCCGCGCACCGGGTGGACCAGGTGATCGAGCAGGTCGGCCTGACCCCGGCGGCCCGGCGCAAGGCCGGCGGCTACTCGCTGGGCATGCTGCAGCGGCTCGGGATCGCAGCGGCCCTGCTGGGTGACCCGCCGATCATCATGCTCGACGAGCCGTTCAACGGCATGGACCCGGAAGGCATCATCTGGATGCGTGGCTTCCTGCGGTCGCTGGCCGGCCAGGGTCGCGCCGTCCTGGTGTCCAGCCATCTCATGAGCGAACTGCAGGGCGCGGCTGATCATCTGGTCGTGGCCGGGCGCGGCAAGGCCATCGCCGACGCCAGCGTGGCCGACCTGATCGCGGCCGCGTCCAGGAACCGGGTGGCCCTGCGCACCACGACCCTGCCCGACGCGACGCGGCTGCTCGCGCATGCCGGCGCCACCGTGACGGCAACAGGCCAGGACACCGCCACCGTCGCCGGCCTGTCGCCAGACCGCGTCGTGAGGCTGCTCAACGAGAACAGGGTTCCGTTCTCCGAGATATCAGCGCACCGCGCCACGCTCGAGGACGCCTACCTGGAACTCACGCACGACGCGGCCGAGTTCCGCGCGGCGACGCCCGCGGAGGTGTCGCGATGACTCCCTTTCCCCAGTTGCTGCACGCGGAGTGGACCAAATTCCGCACCATCCGGGGCTGGGTCGCCGGCATGATCGCCACGGCGCTGATGGTGGTGCTGGTCGCTCTGCTCGCCGGAGTCAGCAGCGATCAGCACGGCGCACCGCCTGTTCCGATCGGCCCCGGCGGCGAGCCGGTCAACGACAGCTTCTACTTCGTGCACCAGCCGCTGACCGGAAACGGCAGCATCACGATCTCCGTGTCCTCGCTCACGAGCAGCATCGCCTCAGGTCCCGCGGACCTGCGGCCCGGCACCGTGCCGTGGGCCAAGGCAGGGCTCATCATCAAGGACGGCACCCGCCAGGGATCGCCCTACGCCGCGATCATGGTCACCGGCAGCCAGGGCGTGCGGATGCAGGACAACTACGTCAACGACACGCCCGGTCTCCCCGGCCCCGTCTCCGCCACATCTGTTCGCTGGCTGCGGCTGGACCGCTCCGGCGACGCGATCACCGGCTACAACTCCACCGACGGCACGCACTGGACAACAGTCGGCGCCGTTCGTCTGGAAGAGCTCGGATCAACCGTGCAAGCCGGGCTGTTCGTCGCCTCCCCGGATGCCGTGCAGGGACCAGGCACCGTCCCCACCGTGGCCACGGCCGTCTTCGCGGACCTCCGTGTCCAGGGTGGCCGGCTCGGTGACCACTGGACTGGTGACCAGGTCGGACCCGAATCCCCCAGCTTCGCCGGCTCCCCGCCGAACCCGTCGGGTTCGGTCACGGAGTCCGGCGGCAGCATCACCGTGACCGGAACCGGCGACATCGCGCCCGCCGTCCGCGCGTCGCTGGGAACCGCCGGCACCATCGCGGACATTCTCACCGGTACGTTCCCCGCGCTGATCGCGGTCATCGTCGTCGGGACGCTGTTCATCACCACGGAATACCGGGATCTGATCCACGTGACCCTGGCCGCCGGCCCGAGACGGAGCCGGGTGCTGGCGGCCAAGGCGACCGTCCTGGGCACCGTCACCTTCACCGCAGGGCTGGCCGGCGCCGCCATCGCGATTCCCTTGGGCGGACACCTCGCTCGGGTCAACGGCGTGTACCTGTTCCCGGCAACGTCCTCGACCCAGCTCCGGATCGTGCTCGGGACCGCCGCCCTGCTCGCGACCGCCTCAATCCTGGCGCTTGCCGCCGGCACCCTGTTCCGGCGCAGTGCCGGGGCGGTCACCGCCGTCACGACGGTCATCGTGCTGCCCTACCTCATGGTGGCCCAGATCCCGTTCATCCCCGCCGGCGTGACGGACTGGCTGACCCGGCTGACACCAGCCGCGGCCTTCGCCGTCCAGCAGACAGTCGTGCCGTATCACCAGGTAGCCAGCGTCTACACGCCGTACAACGGCTACTACCCGCTCGCACCGTGGGCCGGACTCGCCGTACTGGCCGGCTACGCGCTGGTGAGCCTGGCCGCGGCAGCCGTCGTGCTCCACAGGAGGGACGCATGAGACTGGCCCTGCGCTCGGAGTGGACGAAGATCCGCACCCTCACCGGCCCGCGGTGGCTGCTGCTCGCCGCCATCGCCGCGACCGTGGCACTGAGCGTCGCGGTCACCTCGGTCATGACCTGCGCCGCCGCCGGTTGCGGCCACGACACGACCAAGCTCAGCCTCACCGGCGTTCAGCTGGGGCAGGCGCTGGTCGTCATCCTTGCCGTACTGGTCATCAGCGGCGAGTACAGCACAGGCATGATCGGCATCAGCCTGACGGCAGTGCCGCGCCGGGCCATCGTCCTCACGGCCAAAGCCATCACCATCACCGGCGTCGTGGCCGGGGCCGGAACCATCGCGGTTCTCGGGTCGCTCCTGGCCGGGCGGCTCATCCTGCCCAGCCACGGCTTCACACCCGCCCACGGCTATCCGCCCCTGTCCCTGGCCGACGGGCCGACACTGCGCGCGACCGTCGGGTCGATCCTCTACCTGGCCCTGATCGCCCTGCTCAGCCTCGGTGTCGCCACCATCGTGCGCGATTCGGCAACCAGCATCGGGGTCATCCTCGGCCTGCTCTACCTCGTCCCCGTCCTCGCCCCGGTGATCGGCGATCCGCACTGGCAACGCCTGCTCCAGCAGATCGGACCGATGAGCGCCGGACTCACCATCCAAGCCACCACCGATCTCCACAACCTGCCCATCACTCCATGGGCAGGCCTCGGCGTCCTCACCGCCTGGGCCACCGCCGCACTTCTGGCCGGCACATTGCTGCTGCGCCTGCGTGACGCCTGATGCACGACCGCACTGTCGTGTCACGGTTTGCGAGAGCGTTGGTCAAGCGCACTCATGCCGACGAGCGGATGTTCGTACTCAGGCTCCGGCGGCCTTGCACTCGTGACGGGGTCCGGTCGCGATGTTCGGTGGCCGCGGGTGGGCGGTATCGGTTCTAGGCCTGTGTCTGTCCTGATCGGATGGTCGTGGAGAGGGCGTGCAGGTCGTCGAAGGCTCGCAGCAGATGTGTGTCCAAACTCTGCGCGGGGTTGTCGATCCAGGCTTGGACCGCGTGCTGGAAGGCGGCCCAGCCAGTCCGGGCAGCCAGGGCGGCCAGCCCGTCACCGACACCGCGCTGCCGCAGCGCCTCCGCTGCGGCGTCCGTGAGCCACGCATGCTTGGCCAGCTCGCGCTCGCGGAGCGCCGGGGTGACCGCGACGACTTTCCACCGTGGTTCGGAGAACGGGCGGTTGTTCTCCAGATTCCGCGCGGATTTCCGGAAGGCGTACAGCAGTGCCTCGAACGGCTCCAGCCCATCGGGCGCTTCGGCCACCGACTGCATCAGCGCGGCGCGCAGGTCGGCTTCGCCGTCGAAGAGCACCTCGCGCTTGTCCGGGAAGTGCCGGAAGAACGTGCGCTCGTTGACCCCGGCCCGCGCGGCGATCTCCGCCGCGGTGGTCTGGTCGAACCCCCGTTCCTGATACAGCTCCAAGGCCGCCTGCTGAAGGCGGCGACGTGCTTCTGCTCCGCTTCGTGGCACCAACCGAGCCTACCGCGTTGCGTCAGTGACTGACACCACGTTGCGCCAGTGACTGGCGCAACCCGTAGAGTCAGTCACTGACACTACTTATCGCCAGTCGCTGGCGCTACATGGGAGGGTCTTCATGCGTGTCTTCGTCACCGGTGGAACCGGCCAGACCGGCCCCACCGTCGTCGCCGAGCTCGTCGCGGCCGGTCACACCGTCACCGGTCTAGCCCGCTCGGACGCCGCCACCGCTCGACTGGAGTCGCTGGGCGCCACACCCCACCGCGGCAGCCTGGAAGACCTCGACAGCCTGCGCCGCGGCGCCGACGCCGCCGACGGCGTCCTGCACATGGCATACGGCGGCGACTACGCCGATCCGGACGACCTCATCCGCCGCGACCGCGCCGCGATCGAGGCGCTCGGGCAGGCACTGGCCGGATCCGGCAGGCCCTTCGTCAGCACCTCGGGCACGTTGGTGACGAAGGCCGGCCGGATCAGCACCGAGCAGGACGCGCCGGATCCCGATTCGGTCGCCGCCTTTCGCATCCCGGGCGAGCAGGCTTGTCTGGGCTTCGCCGATCTAGGGGTCCGAGCCAGCGTCGTGCGCCTCGCGCCGACCGTGCACGGCCTGGGCGACTACGGGTTCATTCCAGCGCTCATCGCGGCCGCGCGCAGGTCAGGCGTCTCGGCTTACATCGGTGACGGCGTCAATCGTTGGCCCGCCATCCACCGCGCCGACGCCGCACGCCTCTTCCGATTGGCATTGGAGAAAGCTCCCGCCGGCAGCGTGCTGCACGGCGTCGGCGAAAGCGCCGTCACGATCAAGAGCATCGCGGAGCAGGTCGCAGAGATGCTCGACATCCCCACCGCCTCGCTGACCCTCGAACGGGCCGCCGAACATCTCGGAAACCCTTTCCTGGCCAGGTTCTTCTCCCTCGACGTGCCCGTCTCCAGCGAGCACACCCAGGCGCTGCTGGGCTGGGCGCCGCAGCACGCGACGTTGCTGGAGGACCTCAAGACCGGCGACTACTTCACCCCGCAAGCCAGCATCCGCGCCGAGGAGATCTGGCTGCCCCGTCACGACCCGCACGAGCACAACCAGAACTGACCCGCAAAGCTCCGGCCTGTGAAGATCCACTGCCATCGAGTCGTGCAACGTCCTTTCATGCCGCTGATCGCGTTGCTCGGATGCGCTCATGCCAACGAGCGGTGGTTCTCAGTGATGCTCGCTCGTGCGGTCGTCGTCAGCGGAGACTCGTTTCCAGCAATCTCACCCAGTTCGGGCGGGTTGGTGGCACCGACACGCCACGGTCGGCCCCGGCTTGTCGAGCGCGCCACCGGGCGTTACGGTCCGTCACGACGTACGAAAGCCACTGCCCGGTAGGTAGTCCGGGTGACGCTCCGGTGTTCGTGCACGTGCCTGGTCATGGGCCACCTGTGCGTCCTTTGTCGATCACGCACAAGGGACGGATCATGCCTGAGCTGAAGGTTCTTGTCGTTGGCGCCGGTCTCGGCGGCCTCACCCTTGCCCAGTCGCTGCGGGGACACGGAATCGACGTCGCGGTCTTCGAACGCGACGCGGGCCCGTGGGACCGGCCGCAGGGCTACCGCCTGCACCTGGACGCCGACGCGATCAACGCCGCGCGAGAGGTGCTCCCAGCCCAGCTGTACGCCGTGTTCGAGGCGACGGCCCAGTACACCGAGCCGTTCACCACGATCCTGGGCACCGACCTGTCGGTCCTCAAACGCCTGCCGGCGCGGGATGACCACGGCCAGGTCTGGCCCGCACACGACGGCCCCGCCATCCACGCGAACGTCGACCGGGCGACGCTGCGCCAGATCCTGCTCGCCGGCCTGGAGGACGCGGTGCACTTCGGCAAAACGGTGCAGCGCTACGAGAACACCGCCTACGGGGTGACCGCGTACTTCACCGACGGCTCCACGGCGCACGGTGACGTCCTGGTCGGCGCGGACGGTGTCCGTTCGACCGTCCGCCGGCACAGGGCCCCGCGATGCGAGACCGTCGACGCGGGCATCACCGCGATCTACGGACGCCTGCCGATGGCCGTCGCCGAACCACTGGTACCGGTCGAGACCCTCACTGACATCTTCACGATCGCCTCGGACGAACGGAAGGTCTTCCTCGGGCTCGGTTCGGTGCGCTTCCCGACCTCTCCCGCCCAGGCCGCACAGCAGTTCGCCCTGGGGACGAGCATGTCCGATCAGGACGACTACGTGGTGAGCATCGTCGGCGGCCGCCACGAGTTCTTTCCGGCCACCGCCGCGGCGATGCGCGCGCTTCCGGCGGAGCAACTGCGCGGGATCGCCGCTGGGCTCCTGCAGGACTGGCCCGGCGGTGCCGCTGAGGTCGTCGGTAACGCGGACGCGGCCTCGTTCTTCCTCGTCGAGATGTACACCTGTGTGCCGGCCACGCTGGACGCGCCTGCCCGCGTCACCCTGCTCGGTGACGCGATCCACGCGATGACCCCCACTTTGGGGCGAGGGGCCAACGTCGCGATGCGGGATGGCGCCCTACTCGGTCGCGCGCTCAAGGACGTCGTTCATGGCCATCTGCCCTTGGCCGAGGCTTTGGCGGGCTACGAGCGTGAGATGACCGCCTACGGGTTCTCCGTCGTGCGGCAGGCAGCCCGGATCGGCCAGCAGCGCATGGCCCAGAACGCCCTGCCTGACTAACGGGTGCTGACGCCGTGCTGTCGGCAATTGGCGCCACAGCACCAACTGCCGACAGCCGCCAAACATCCGCACATGCCGCTGATCGGGTACGACGCCGGACATCCACTTCTGCCGATGAGCGCGTGCCTACCGGATCCGTCATTGATCCATGGCACTCGCGTGACCGACTCCGGACGCAGGGGCCACTGGGTGCCCGTGTGGGCATCCGTTTGTGTCTTCCGGCTTGCCCGCAAGGGAGTATCGCGGGCTATGACGGCGTGCGAGGCTGGTGTGATGGTCGACGAAGGTGAGTGCCGGTGTACGGCCGGCTGCACTCGCCCGCATTGACGGTCGGGTCTGACCGGAAGGGTCCGGCGGGCAAGCCAGCCCAGGCGGCAAGGGGCCCGGCCGCGTTGATCGGGCTGCAGCGGGCCGCGGGGAATGCGGCCGTGACTCGATTGCTCGTGCAGCGGACCTGCGGGCCGGGGTGCACCGATTGTTCGGCCTGCCAGGCGGACGATCAGGAGCAGGACGGCGCCGCACCACAGGTCCAGCGAAACGAGGAGGGGGATCCGGAGCTTGTCGCGCGGTTCGACCGCGAGATCGAATCAGTGCAGCAGGACGCTGCGCAGGATGGCGACCTGGGTCTGCGCGCCTATGCCAGTCGGGTCGACCTGCTGCTGCGAACTCGTCCGCACCCGCGATTCGAAACACAAGCTCAGGTCAACGAGTTCATCGCACGCATGCGGCAGCAGGCCAGAACAGAATTGGGCACCCTCTCCGAGTTCAGCCCGGCCGGCGCGGAGTTGGCGTTGGCAACGACCCCCAAAGGTTTCCCGCTCACCTGGTCCGGTCGCGTTCACGCGGCGCTGACTCTGGGCATCGATCCCGTCGCGGTCATGGGGGAACTGCGCCCGGCGTTCGAGGCGCTGAACACGCAGGCGAAAGGGCTGCCGCCGCGCCTGGTGGACAAGGGACTCCCGGTGCCCTTGGCGGAGCTGCCTGAGCTCAGCCGCGTCACGCTGCGCCTTGCCCATACGGACCTGCCGGCCGGGGACGCCGTTGGTGACTTCGCCCGCGCCACGGCCCGCTGGGCTCAGCTGCGGTTCTACGGGAACTTCGCGCTCACCTGGGAGAGGATCGCGAACCAGGTGGCCGAGGCGGTCGCGGACGGCACCCATGTCCCAAGGTTTCACGACTACCAGGACTTCATCCAGAACAAACAGCGAATTCTGCGTGAGCTGCCGGCCAGGGCCAGGGAGCGCATGGCGAAGTCGGACGCGGAGCTGCAGTCCATTCAGGCGGATTCGGTCGGGCTCGCCGACACCGCGCTCGTGGCCGGCATGGGCGGCGCGCTGATCGGCCTGCTCGGCATCCTCAGCGGCTGGTCCCAGGGATCGGAGCTGTTCGACGGCGCGCTGCGCGCCGCCGACGGTCAGATCGGCGCGGCGAGCGACGGCGATCGGATCGCGATGGCGTTCCGCTGGATGTCGGCCGCCGGCTACGTTAGTTCCGCGGCTGGGGAGGTACTCGACGGGTTGATCGCCAATGGCCCGGCAATCCTCGCCGAGCTCGGCGTCATCCTGATGCTGCAGCTGATCCCGTTCGTTGACGTGGCGGTCGACATCTACCTGATCGCCAAGCTCGGCGCGGACGTGCTGAGTCAGATCGCCGAGCTGGGTCTGGCGTTCCGGGATGCGGTCGCCGCCCGGTCCGCCGTCGCCATGCAGCACGCTGCCGGTCGGATGGCCAGGGTGCTCACCGGCGGCGGCATCCAGATCCTCACCACGCTCGTTACGGCCGGCGTGGCGCGCGGGGTCTCCGTGTTGCATGCCCGCAGCCAGCGCATCCGGGCCGCGAACCCGGCGCTGAGCGAGGAACAGGCGATGCGGCGGGCCATGCGCGAGGCACCGGCCGCCGAGCGGGCCGCGCTCGAGGCGACGCTGAGCCCGTGGGAACGGTCCCTCAACGAGGAGACCCAGGCGCTGCTCCGGGAAAGGCCGAACCTGCGCCGCTTCTACCGGGAGATGGATCCCAGGGTGCGCAACCTGCTCACCCGGTGCGCCAGCCCCTGTATCCCCGAAACCGCCACGGCGACCGAGGTAGCGCGGATCCACGGCGTGCTCGGACGGTTGCGCAACCTCAACTACACCGACGAGTTGTTGTTGAAGGAGCATTTCCACGCCGGCCGGGCCAACCTTGACGCGGCGATTGCTCAGGTGGAGGGTGCGGCGAGCGCCAACCACCTGCGCAAGCTGATTCGCGACGCCGCGGCCGGGCGGTCGGCGGCGCCGCGGGAACTGGTCACGCCGGCCGATCAGCCGGGGCACGGCCTGCCCGGCCGCTGGGGGGACCCGGCGTCACCGTCCTACGGGCACTCCCACAGCGAGCACGGCGCCCATCTCAACAGCAACGACTTCCGGGAACGGGCGATGAGCACCCGCAGGGGCGGCCGGCACGAGCCCGACAGCCAGTTCTATGACAACGCGCTGATCGTCGAGGCGGAACGACGGGCGCCGGCGATACCGGGCGAGCACGTCGTCCACATGGGCCGTCCCGTGGGCCGGGTCTTCCAACCCGACGGAAGCGTCATCAGCGATGTGCAGCGCGTGTTCGTGTGGCGCCGCGCCGACGGCACTCTCGCTACCAGTTACCCGATACAGTGACCCGGATGGTGCCCTTCTCGATCACCACCAGCTGGGAGCCGCGACGGCCGCCACGCCATTTCGACGAGGCCGGCGTCGCACTGTGGAGCGCGGAGATGCGGGCACTTTTCCGGTTCGTGGCCGAGTTCGATGGCCCACTGACCCTCCACTTCGGCGACCTCGCGATCGAGTTGGACCTCGACGACCTTCGTCATGTCTATGACGACGTCGACGAACTGGTGAGCACATTGGAGACCCAGGGCGGGGCAAGCGAACTGATCTTCGCCGCCCAGGGCACGAGCCTGCGACTCGCGCTGTCGCGCACCGGCGAGGCCGTGACGGTCAGCTTCCAGCCTGGCCACACGGCCCCCGCACAGTTCGCACCCCTGGCCGGGCGCACCGTCGAGGTCGACGCCAACCGGTTCATCAGCGCCTGGCTCGACCTCCGTGACCGGGTACGGTCCGCCTTGTCTGAACGGTGACGAACACAACGCCCACCCACAGACCACCATGTGCTCTGACCAGGCAACACCAACTACATCTCGCAACCTGGATCAGCCACCTGCTCTGATTCCACGAACATCCGCTCATGCCGCTGATCGAGTTACCGCATGCGCGCGGAACGATCGGGCACCTTTCCGTGGCGGGACAACGGCGTTGTCATGGTGACCGCGCACCGCGACAGCGTGCCGGGATCGCCTGGCGGCAACGACGATCCCACGTGGGAGGCGGGCTTGGGGTTGGGCCCCGCCTCCCACGCCGGTGGTCAGCTCGCGCTCAGCGGAACCGACCACCGTTGCTGCGGGGTGCCGACGCAGTCCCACAGCTGGATCTTGGTGCCGTTGGCCGTGTTGCCCGCCTCCACGTCCATGCACCGGTTGGACTCGATGTTGACCAATGTGCCGTCCGGGCGGATCGACCACTGCTGGCTCAGGCCGCCGTGGCAGTTGACGACGCCGACCCCGGTGCCGTTGCCGAGGGCACCGACGTCGGTGCACACGCCGATGGCGCGGACGGTGCCGTCGTCCAGACCCACGTAGGTCTCACCGACCGGGCCGTAACACTCCCAGAGCCAGACGGTGACGTTGGCCGGATCCTCGCCCGCGACGTCGGCGCACTTGCCCCCGATCCCCACCAGGAATCCGCTCCACAGGGTCGTCGCGCCGAACCTCCACAGCTGCAACGGAGCGCGCGTGCAGTCCTGCACGGTGTACGCGGCGCCGTTGGTGGCGGAGGCGGCGGTGAGACAGCGGTTTGTCGCCTCGTTCAGCACGGTGCCGTCGGCCTGAGCGGTCCAGTTCTGGTTGCGGGTGCCGTTGCAGTCCTGCAGGGTCACGCTGCCGTTCGTGGCGTCCAGGCACCGGCCCGACGACGCGATCCGGCCGTCGCCCACGATGCTCCACCACTGCGCGGCCCCGCCGTGGCAGCCCCACGGCTGGACCTTCTTGTTGTTCGCGTCGTTGTTGTGGACGTCCAGGCACTTGCCGGAAGGGTTGGAGAACGCGCCCCATTGGCCGTGCTGGTCGGGAATCCGCCACACCTGGGTCGCGGCACCGGTGCAGTCCTGGATCGTCAGCAGCGCGCCGAGGTCCGTGCTCGCGGGCGCGAGGCACCTGCCGGAGCGGACGCTGATGATCGCGCCGTCCGGGCGGACGACCCACTGCTGCGGGTTCTCCGTGGTGCAACTCTGCAACGTCACCAGGGTGCCCGCCGCCGTGCCGCCGTTCTCCAGGCCCAGGCACTGACCCAGGTTGTCGATACGGCCGTCGCCGAGGAACGTCCAGCGCTGGTTCGGCAAGTTGTTGCAGTCCCACATATGCATCCGCACGGCGGCCGGGTCGTAGCTCGGAAGGTCCAGGCATCGGTTGTTGACGCCGACCATCGCACCGTTGCGCACGGCGGTGTTGCGTTTGACCCTGACGTTGCGGAACTTCACCGGCGCGGAGGTGCCGCTGTTCTGAAGTCCGATGTAGCCGTCGTTGTGCACGCGGTTCGGGTCGGTGACGACGTAACGGTTGACCTGCTGGCCGTTGAGCACCACGGTTACCATGTTGAACGCAACGGTGATCTCGTAGGTGTTCCACTGCCCGACCGGCTTGGCGGCATCGATGTCCTGCTTCTTGCCTGGTTCGACCGCGCCCGTCGACAACGGCGAGATCGGCACCTTCACGCCCCGGTCCGCCGGCGCGGTCGCCACCGAGCCCGGATCGTCGAACAGCACGAACACACCGGAGTCCGACGACGCACCGGTGGCCAGCCAGTCCAGCTTCACCGTGTAGTCCATGCCCATCGTGCGGGCGGCGTACCACGTGACATCACGGGTCGAGGTCGTGGTGATCTCACACCCGCTCGCCTGCACCGGGGTGGTGCCGGCCGTCCGCCACGCCGACAGGTTCGACTCGAGCCTGCCGTCGAACGCGCTGGTGAAGCCCTGCTCGTTGACCGGTGCGGCGCAGTCGCCGTTGCCGACCTGCGCACCACCGACGAAGTAGCCCTGGGCGTCGAGCGCCAAGAACGAGTTGCCCCGCTCGTTGCGCACGGCCACCTTGCCGCTCGCGCCCAGTGGCGTGAACGTGGTGGTGGACAGGCGTTGGCGCTGCGTGGTCGTGATCGCGGTGGCCGGCGAGCTGCCGATCTCCGCCGGTGCCAGCGACAGTTCGGTGCCGCGAAGGTCGTCCTGCACCGACGGCATGAGCACGGCCGAGGTGGCGTTCACCGGGACACCCGCGGCTCCGGTCACCTGGAACGTCGTGGTCTCGCCCTGGCCCAGCGGGGTGGTCCGGCCGCCGGTTCCCGTTGTGGTGTCGGCGATCCGGGTCGCCTCGGTCAGCGGCACGTACCGCGCTCCCCCACCGCCGGCGACGAACCAGCCGAGGACGTCGACCATCGCGTGCACCTGGCCGCTGCCGTTGCGCAGCCGGAAGTTGCCGTCCGCGCCGATCGTGACGATCGAGGTGTTCGAGCGGCGTTCGTTGCGGCCGACGTTCAGCGACGTGCCCGCGCTGTCCTGGGCGTAGAGCCCGAACCCTGTGCCGGTCGTCGACTCGGTGCCGGTCAGGTTGACCACGACCGCGGTGGCGTTGTCCGGGATGCCGTTGGCACCGCGGGCCTTGATGAGCTGGACCTCGCCGGAAGCGAGCGGGGTGTTGCGCGGGCTGCCGTTGTAGCCGCGGGTGTCGAGCACGCGGACCGGCTGCGGGCTCGCCACGTACGTCGAGGCCGCCGTGGGGCTGAAGTAGCCGAGCATGTCGAGCTGGACGTCCACCGGTCCCGCTCCGGCACGCAACCGGATGGCGCGGTCGGGGCCGATCTTCGCCACGACCAGGGTGGACACGTAGTCGTCATCGGGCCGCACGCGGACCGTCGTCGCCTTCGACGTGGAGGACGCCGGGTCCGTGGGGAAGACGTCGACGCCGCTCTCGATCTCGGACAACCCGTCGGTCTTCGCCGCGAGGTTGAACACCACGGCGGTGGCGTCGCTGGTGATGTTCGGCACCGGGAGCGTGAAGACCTCGTTGGCCGCGTACGTCCTGCCCTGGATCTGCACCGGCGTCGGCAACGGGTTGTAGGCGGAGCCGGTGATGACCGGGGCGTTGTTCGGCGACCCCATCGCCAGCACACCGCTGCCCCAGGTGTTGTCGTTCTTGTGCGGGCTGGTCCGCGCCTGCAGCTCGGTCTGGATCTGCGAGGCGTCGAGCGCCGGGAAGGCGCCCTTGAACAACGCCGCCGCACCGGCCACGTGGGCCGCCGCCGCGGACGTGCCGCCGAAGTTCTCCTGGCCGTACGTCGTGGTGGTGACCTTGTCGAACCCGGTGATGTCCGGCTTCGTCCTGCCGTCGATCGTCGGGCCGCGGCCCGAGTAGGACGGCACGACGCCGCTGCCGGGATTGGTGCCGCCGACCGCGATCACGTACGGCGAGGTCGCGGGCTCGGTGACGCTGCCGGCGGGGGTGTTGAACTGCAAGGGGTTCTCGTCGGGGACGGCGGCGAAGAGGTCGAAGCGGGTGGTGAACTTCGCCGTGTTGTTCTTGACGTAGATCCAGTACGGCTGGGTGCTGCCCGTCGGGTTCTTGAAGGTCACCTCCTCGGTCGGCCGGGCACCGCCCACGACGTCGCGCTGGTTGTTCAGCGACGAGGCGATGATCTGCGGATCGGAAGGCCCGGTCGGCGCCTGGGAACCCTTCATGACGTAGAGGTCGAGGTCCTCCGCGGTCTTCGGCCACGCGTCCCAGCGCAGGCCGACCGTGGTGGTCCTGCCAGAGCCGAGGGTGAACCCGTTGTTCTGCCCGGTGCCGCTGAACTCGACGAACCCGTCACCGTTGGCGTCGGTGGCGTTGCCGCTGAAGTGGTTCAGGCCGAGGTTGCCCGCCGCGACCGACCACAGCACACCGGCCTGACGCGCCTGCCGCACGACGTCGGCGGGGCTGCCGGGCTCACCGGTGCCGTCGCCGCGGCCGGAGGTCAGGAACCCGATCGCGGCGGTGATCACCTGAACGCCCTGCTGCCGCAACCAGTCCGTGGCAGGCCCGAAGTCCAGCGGGCCGTCGACGCACGCGAGGAACAGCTTCGCGCCGGGCGCCATGTCGTGCACGACCTCGGCGACCGCCGTGCCGTGCTCCTCGTTCTTCGTGGCGTCACGGCAACCGCTGTTGTTCACCTGCACGTCGGCCGGGACGTCACCCTCGCCCTTGGCCTCGTCCAGGCTCGAGAACCCGACGTCGATGACGCCGACCTTCACGTTCTGACCGGTCTTGCCCGCCGTGACCCACTGCCGGGCACCGGAGACGTCGAAGCCCTCGGACAACGCCATGGGCACCGCGCGTTGCGGCCTGCGAACGTCCACAACGGACTTGTTCTTCACCAGATCGGCCACGCGGTTCTCGGGAACGGCGATCTGCGCGCGGTCGTCGTGCTGCACGGTCACCTCGCCGCCGAGCACGGCCGCCGCCTCCTTGAGCCGGCTTCCCCGCACCTCCAGCAGAACGCGGCCGCGCTTGTCCTTCGCGACCTTCTCCCCCTGGTGCACGGGCAGCACAGGTCTGGGCGCCGCGTTCACCGGCGCGACAGCACCGGACACCGCAAGCGCGACCCCAACGGTCACAACGACCGCACGTCGCAGTGTTCTCATCATCGGGTCCATTTCCTAGATCGGATCGAACACGGGTTCGCACCCCTCGAGGTGCTCGTCGAACAGGTCGTGGCGGAACCGCCCCGACATCAGGTCGCGCAGGAAGGCGACCGCACCACCGGAGTACTCACCCCAGTGCTCGAACCCGTCGTCGCAGAAGACGATCGGCCAGCGATCGGGGTCGGGATGCGCGGTGAGCCAGCACAGCGTGTGGCCCTCCGTCGTCCCGGCCCACGGCAGCAACCCGCCGGGCGCGGGATGCACCGGATACGGCAGGTCGTCCTGCTCCTCCAGCAACTCCAGGGCGTCCCGCAGCTCCGCGAGGAACGCTTCCGGCGGTGCGTAGATCTCCACGAAGGAGCAGAACGAGCCGGTGGGAAACCGCTCCGAAAGCTCCTTCACGTCCGCCGGGAGCCTCAGCCCCAGTGCGGATTCCACCACGTCCCAGGCAGATCCGGCCTCGGCACGACCGGTCCACCCCGTCAGTTCCGCGAGCTCGTCAACAGGCCGGGCGGGTGCCATTGAGCTTTCCTCCTGGATAGCCGTTCGACGGATACGGGTTCTCGATCGTCACGTCGCACCGGAAGTTCCTGCTGCCGCGGGCGTGGATGGTGATCGATATGGGCACCGCGTCGTTCGGTTTGGCGTAGTTCGCGACCACCCGGTAGTACACGCGGTTGCCGTCCTGGATCGCCTTCGCGACCTCGTTCTCGACGCCGAGCATGTCCACCTCGTTCACCTCCTTGTCGAGCGGCACCATGTTGATCCGCTTGTTGCTGCCGCCGAACTGGTGCCCGATCAGGTGACTGCGGTCGTGCTGTCCTGAGATGTAGCCGACCGGGGTCTGCTGCTTCTTCCGCTTGACACCGTTGAGAGAACCGATGCACGCGGTTCCGCCGGTAGCCCTCATCGCTGGCCAGCCACGCCGCTTGCCGGGGTACGCGCCGGGCCCCTGGAAGTCGATCTGCTGGGCTGCGTCGTTCTCGACGGTGTCCTGTGTGGACCCGAAGCAGTCCTGCTCGTCCTCGGTCAGGTCTTCGGCGACCACGCCCTTCGCGTCGCCGGGATCGGGCAGCAGGTCCGAGAAGTCCTGGATCGTCGAGATGATCTCGTGGGCGATCCCCACGAGTACCCCGGTGACCTGGGTGGCGTCCTGGAGGAACTTCCCAGTCAGGTCGATGATCCTGGTCAGCGGACCAGTCGGGTCGAAGGTCGTGGGTACCGGCACCAGACCTACGCCGACCGGTGGGCGCGGCAGCGGGTGGTCGATGATGACGACCCACGGCGGTGGCGGCGGGGGCTTCGGCTTGGCGCGTGGCGGAACGACCTTGTGGCCCTTGCTGCGGTTGCCGGGACCACTCGGACCGCTGGGACCGGTCTTCGGCGTCGGGGTGCTGGACTGGCAGCCGTGCACGAAGTACCGGCAGTCACCGACCCGGATGGGCTCCTCGTTGCCGCCCTTCCAGTAGTGCGGGACCATCCACTCCTTGCCGGGACAGACGCGGTGCCGCGAGTCGTAGATGGTGGAGCTGCACTCCCCGGCGACCGACGGGGCGTTGCAGATCATCTGGTCGAGGAAGGTGGAGATGACACCACCGGCCTTGACGGCCCTCTTCGCCCACTTCCCGACGGCCTTCCCCGTGCGCTTCATGCCGAGGTCGCAGACGTCGTTGATCCAGTCGTGCCCGTCGGGGTCGCTGTTGGCCACGGGATCGCCCGCGCCGTAGGCGTACCGGTTCGCGGCGCCGGACGGCGACGGGTCCGCGGTCAGGTCGTCACGGCTGGCGAACCCGCCCGTCCCCGGCTGGTACCAGCGCGCGGACATGTTGACCGCGCCCGACTCCGAGTCGGTCCAGTCCCCTTGGTAGCCAACGGAAGCCGTGTCACCCGACGACGCCGTCACCGTGCCGAACGGGTCGAAAGTGCGCGTCCCGTCGACGGTGTTGCTCAGGTACCGGCCCGTCACGTCACCGTGCTGGTCGGCGTAGAGCATCCGCGCGACGCCGGAACCCTTGTCCGAGAACACACTTCCGTCCGGTAGCCGGCTGATGGAACGGCTGCCGTCGGTCACCGCCTCGTTCGACGTGCCCGCGTACTGGAACTTCGTGCCGTTGCGGTCGCTGACCCGGTCGAGGCTGTCGTAGGTGTAGGAAACCCCGCCCACAGCGGTCATCCGGTCGAACGCGTCGTGCTGCGTCGTCGTCGTGGTGCCGCCACGGGTCGTCGTCTGCAGCGTGCCGCGGGCCGAGTAGCCGTAGGTCGCGCCGTCACCGGACTTCAGGCGGTTGCGCTCGTCGTAGACGAACGTCTTGTCCCCCGCCGAAGTGCGGTTGCCGGCGTCGTCCCAGCCGTAGGCGGTCGTGGCGGTTCCGTTGCTCCACGACGTGAGCCGGCCGGCACCGTCGTAGGAGTAGGTGTTGCCGTTCTTGGACGTGATCTTGTTGTCGAGGTCGTAGCCGTAGTCGGTGCCGATCAGCGTGCGTGGCGGCACACCGACGTCGATCGACTGCACGACCCGGTCCTTCGCCGTGCGGCCCAGCTCGTCGTAGGTGATGACGCGGGACGTCTTGGCCGCCACCACGCGGTCGGCGACGGAGGACAGCCTGCCGCCGAGGTCGTAGCCGTAGTCGGCGGTCCGGCCGGTCAGCGGGTCCTGCACCATGGCGAGCCGGCCGGCGGCGTCGTAGGCGAACGTCGCGGTGCCGGTGACGTCGACGCGGCCGATCATCATGCCGTCGGCGTCGTAGGAGAACGCCGCCTCGCCGCCCGCGCCGTGGGTCTCCAGCAGGTTGCCGCGGTCGTCGTAGCGGTAGGTGCTGTCACCGTTCGGGCCGCCGGCCTTGTTCAGCCGTCCTGCCGCGTCGTAGCCGAAGGTGCGGTCGTAGGTGGCCGCCGTCGCGCCCGCACCGGTCTGGAGGGTCAGCCTTCCCTGCGCGTCGAAGGTGTTCGCGGTCGTGACGCCGCCGGGTTTGCTGGTCGCGACCGCCTGACCGGCCGCGTCGTAGGAGGTGGTGAACGTCGTGTCGAGCGGGTCGATCACCGACTCCGGCAGTCCCCACGGCGTGTAGGTGAACGTCGTGACGTGGCCGTTGCCGTCGACGAACCGGCTGCGGTTGCCGAGCTTGTCGTAGCCGGTCGAGGTGGTGATCGAGTGGTTCGCGTCGACCTTCTCGATCTGCTGCACCACCCGGCTCAGCTCGTCGTAGCCGTAGGTCACGACCCGGCCCTGCGCACTGGTCGTCTGCACGACGTTGCCCGCCGGGTCGAACACCGTGCTCGACGCGCGCTTCTCCTGCCCGCCGACCACCGTCGCCGCGCGCACGGGACGTCCGGCGAGGTCGTAGGTCGTGGCCGCGGTGATGCCCGACGGGTCGGTCACCGAAGCCTGGCGTCCCGCGATGTCGTACCCGTACTTGGTCTCGCGGTTGGTTGCGTCCTTTGTGGACAGTACCTCGCCCGCCGCGTTGAACGTCGACGACGTGACGTGGTCGAGCGGGCTGGTGACGGTGAGCGGGTTGCTCGCGTCGTCGTACCCGGTCGTCGTGGTGAAGAACGCGGTCCTGCCCGATGAACGGTCGATCTGCGTGCTGGTCACCTGGCGGCCGAGGTCGTCGTAGGTGTACCTGGTCTCCGGACCACCTGGGCGCGTCTGCGCGACGAGCTCGCCGGCCTTGTCGTAGTGCATCGTGACGACGCTCGGGCTGTCGCCGACCTGCGGCAGCGTCACGGTCAGCACGCGTCCGTACGGGTCGTACGTTCGTTGCAGGACGCGCTGCAACGGGTCGGTCGACTTCACCGGGTTGCCCGCGCGGTCGTACTCGGTGCGGGTCGCGGCGCCCTTGATCGTCGTGCCACCGGGCGGCGTGTAGTCGGGCAGCACGCCCGCCGTGGCACGCCCGAGGACGTCGTGTTCGGTGGTGGTGACGTTGCCCGTCGCGTCACGGGAGTGCGTGACCTCGCCGAACGCGTTGTAGCCCATGGTTTCCGTGCGCTTGAACCCTGCCGTGCGCACTCCGCCGACCCACGCGTCCGTGCCCGGCGAGGTGGAGCGGTACAGCGCGCCCGACGGGTCGTACTCGAAGGTGGACTTGAGTCCGCGACGGTCGTTGCTCTCGACCAGAAGCCCGCGTTCGTCGTAGGTGGCCGACGTCGACAGCACGGTGGTGGCATCGACGTAGGTGTCCACCCGCGTCTGGCGGTTCGAGAGGTCGTAGGTGTAGGCGGTCTTCTCGACGCGGTTCGGGTCGGCGGCACCACGGCGTTCGACCGTCAGCGCGTTGCCGTCGGCGTCGTAGCTCGCCGACACCGACCGCTTCAGCCCGGACGGGTCGAACGTGGTCGTGACGACGTTGCCCGCCGGGTCGTAGGCGGAGGTCGTCTTCGCGCCACCCGCCGCGATCTGCTCGGTCAGGTTGCCGGCCGGGTCGTACGAACGCTGGTCCACCACCACGTTCGCGACCTGGGTCGTCGCCGGCAGATCGTCGTCGTAGTAGCCGTACTTCGTCAGCCTGCCCATGGCGTCGGTGACGAACGCGAGCCGCCCGGCCGGGTCGTAGGACCGCGACTCCAGCGTCATCGAGGTGGCGGCCGGGTTCTCCGGGTTCACCCCCGCACCGCTCGCGACGCGGTTGAGCGGCTTGCTGAACTCGTTGAACCGCGTGGTCCACGTGGTGCCGCGGACGTCGGTGACCGACTCGGTGAGCCCGTTGTCGGTGTAGGAACGGGTTTCCACGCCCTGGTCCGCGTACTCGGTGCGCACCAGCCGGTCGCCGGCGTCGTAGCCGAACTTCGTGGTGCGGGCGGTCTCACCGGGTGTGGTGTCCGCGAGAGTCGTCTCGGTCGTGTTGCCGTTGGCGTCGTACTGGTGGGTGGCGACCAACGTGTGGCTCGCGCCGGTGACCGCGTTGACGACCTTCGGTGAGGTGACCTTCGAGACCAGGCCGCGAGGCGTGTACTCGTAGGTCGTCGTGCCCAGCGTCGCACCGCCGGAGTTGACCTGGCTGATGGTCTTCTGCCTGCCCAGCAGGTCGTAGGTGTAGCGCAGCGTCAGGCCGGCCGGGTCGGTGAGCTCGACGAGGTCGCCCTTGGCGGTGTAGCGCCGCGAGGTGACCTGGTTGCGCTTGCCGGTGTTGCGGATCAGCAGGCCCGCGGGCACCTTTCCGCCGCCCACGGCGTCTTCCGCGCCGGTCGAGTAGACCGTGCTCTCGGTCGGCGCCGCCGTGAGCCCGTCCGGCGTCGGGTACGTCACGCCGGCCGGTCGGCCGAGCGCGTCGTAGCTGTAGGTGGTGCGGAAGCGCGTGTCGGCCGGCCCGGACGAGCGAGCGTCCGAAGTGGACTCGAGCCGGTCGGCACGCGGGTCGAGCGGGCCGGCGGGCTTGAGGTAGGTGGCGTAGCTGGTGTTGCACGATCCGGCGGTGCGGCACCTCTTGGTGCTCAGGACGTTGCCGCGCTCGTCGGTCGTGAGCTCGGTGCGGTGGTTGTTCTCGTCGACGGTCGCGGACGGGAAGCCCGCGGTGTTGTACTCGATCTTCGCCGTGACGTTGTCGTGCGTGCGGTTGACGAGCCGGCCACCGTTGTCGGCGTCGAACGTGTACGTCCAGTCGCCGTAACCCGTCGGTCCGTGCAACACCGCTGTGCGAACGCCGTCCTGCCGTGCGGGCGTGTCCAGCCGCCAGGCGCGGCCCTCGTGGTCGGTGAGGGTGCGAACGCGGTCGTTGACGTCGTCGTAGGTGAGGGTGACGTACTTGCGGTTGTCCTGTGGCAGCAGGTGTTCGGTCAGCTCGTCGGCCGACTTCGCCGCCTGGAAGTGCTGGCTGACGGCGAGAGGGCCCAGCGTGTGCTGGTATACGGCGACCTCGTCGACGGCACCGCTGAAGTAGAAGTCCGCGTTGTTGCTGGCCGGCCAGTCCTTGCCGCTGCCGCCGCCGAGCGTCAGCCTGCCCTGCTTGCCGTGGTCGATGAACCCGGAGAGGGTGCCCGCCGCCGTGCCGTCGAGGTACAGCGTCTGGGTGTCGATCGCCGCCGACAGCACGACGTGGTGCCACTGACCGTCGTCGACCTTCGCGGTCGTGACGATCTGCCTCGGCCCGGAGGCGTTCTGGCGCGCGAACCCGCCGTAGAGCAGGCCGTCCGTGCCGACGTAGAGGATCGGCGTCGAGTTGCCCGCCGCCGTGGGGAAGCTCTGGTCCGCGTAGCTCAGCAACGTGCCCTGGGCGGTGGTCTTGAACCACAGCTCGGCTGCGAGCGACATCGTCTGGTTGGTGATGTTGTCCGGCAGCGTCACGTAGCTGACGGTGCCGTCGAACGTGCCGGACCTGTCGGTGCTTCCCGCCAGTGCGCCGTCGCCTCCGAACAGCACGCCGTGCTGCTGGCCCGCGTCCGAACCGGGCCGGCGGGCCGCCGCGTTCGCGAACGTGTCACCGCTGGTCTCGCCGAGCCGCCAGTAGCCGTACGGGCTGTCGTCGAGCACGGAGCTGCGGTAGTGCGATCCGGCGCGGTACTTCAGCGTCGTGCACGCCTGGCCGGGAGCGCAGGACTGCGTGAGCTTGTCGCCGTCGTAGGTGTAGGTCCAGGTCAGCGGCTGGCCGCCGGTCTCGGGTGCCGCGGCCGACACCGACGAGACGTGCTTGCCCTGCCAGGTCAGCGCGAGGCTGCGGCCGCTGGTGTCGTTGGCGATCGTGGTGACGTGGTCGTTGGTGTCGTAGGTCAGCGTCTCGCTGAGCCCGGCGGGGTCCGTGATCGTGACGAGCCTGCCGAGGATGTCGAACGTCCACCTGCTCCCGGTGGCGTCGCGCAGCACGTACTGCCCGGTGGCCGTGTTGAGGACCAGGTCGGAGTTCTGGCCGGACGGTGGCGCGAAGCTGCCGTCGGGGTTGCGCCCGAACCGCCCCTGCCGCCCGGTCGGATAGGTGATGACGACGTTCTCGCTGCCGTCCTGGTCCTTCGCGAGCCGCATGTCCACTCTGGACGACCAGCCGACGCCGAACGCGGTGTCGCGGCGGGAGTCCAGGCTGTTGTAGGTGCGGCCGATGGTGAGGTCCGGGCCGACGGTGTCGACGTCGGCGTCGGTCATGACGGCGGAGTAGTTGCCGATCTGCGGGTCGAGGCCGGGCCCGATCGTCGTGCTGGGGCTGCCCGCGAGGTGCGAGGTGATCTCCGGCTGCTGGATGCGCGGCGTGAACATCAACCGCGCGTTGTCCTTGGCGCTGACCCAGAACGGCGTGGCGTCGACGGTGTCGTAGACCTTGACACCCCAGAAGTACGTGCGGTTCCAGAACAGTCCGGACGGCGCCCACGACTGCCCGCCCCACGCGGATTCCTGGCAGCCCTCGCTGAGGTCGGCGTTGGTGCAGACGATGAACTTGTAGGTCAGGCCCTTCCCGGGGTACCTGTCGTCGTCCACGCCTTCCGCGTAGAGCGTCGGGGTGGTCGTCGGGACGATCGCGCCTCCGCCGGGTTGCTGCAGGTTCGACGTCGGCGGGGTGTTGCGGACGGTGATCTCGAAGCGGCCGTAGGGAACCCCGTAGGCGACGAAGAAGTCGTTGTTCTGCGGGTTGAACATGGTCAGGAAGACCGAGTAGTCACCGGGGTTGATCGGGTCGATCGGCACGTCGAACGTCGCCGTGGCGCCCGGTGCCACGTTCTGCGTCCAGCAGCAGGCGGTGCGGATCCTGGTGCTGCCCTGGTTGATGATGTAGCTGAACTTCCAGCCACCTCCGCTGGTCCACGTGGTGGAGCCGAAGTTCGTGACCTTGACCTTCATGTTCCCGGCGCGGCTGGCCGACGGGAGCGTCACGTCGGTCAGCTCGAACGAGACGCCCTCGGGGACGTAGCTGATCTCCAGGTACGGCTTGGCCGCCGAGCCGGCCGACCCGAACCGCATGCCGTTGCGGTCGGTCTCGTCCGAGGCGCGCAACGCGAGGCCGTGCTGGAGGGCCTGACCGTGCGTCCAGCGGGTCATCGTGTCGTAGTCGAGCGGCAACGTCTCCCACGCCCCGGCGGGGCACGACGGGGCGCCGTGAGCGAAGGCCTTGCTGGACAACGACTTCCCGACCGCCGCGCCGGGCCACCGCGTGGTCGTGGCGTCCCACGGCTGCGTGACCTCGTACACGGAGACGGACCTGGGCGCGCAGGTGGTGGTGTACGCGGCCTCTACCACCAGCGCGGCGCTGAGCACGAACTGGTTGCGCACGGCGTTGAGAGCGTTGGTGCCGAAGTGCAGGTACGAACGGGAGAGCTGGCCGTCGACGTAACCGGTGCGCAGTTCGCGCGCATTGTCGACGCTGCTGCTCGGCGTGACGTAGACGCTGTCGTCGGCGTTGTGCTGGGTGACGGTCGGGTCGATCACGACGGGGAACGAGCGGGCGGGATCGCCCAGCCACTGCGGGTCGAGCACGATCTTCAGCGCCCAGGTGCCGTCGGCGTTCTTGGCGAGCTCGTAGTTCGTGTCGACGCGCTGCTGCTTGGCGTCCAGCGCGAACCCGCGCGGGATGACGGCGATCACCTTGTCGCCGTTGACGAGCTCGACGGCGCCGCCCGCCAGGCGCGGGGTGAGGTCACGCGCCTGCACGGTGAAGCCGAAGGTGGACCTGGCCTGGGCCGAGGCGAGGACCAGGTCCTCCTTGGCCCCGCCGTCGGTCGCGGTGAGCTTGAGGTCGACGCCGGGGAACACGGCGGGATAGGTGATCGTGTGCTGGTCGGCGGTGCCGCGGGAGTCGGCGGCGTCGTCGAGGCGGTAGGAGATCGCGCCCTTCTCGAACGCGACGGTGGCGAGCTCGGCGTCACGGGCGGTGCGGCCGAAACTGGTGGCACGCGGGGAGTTCTTCGGCTGCCACCGGTTGTTCCGCTCGCCGAGCGCGAGGTCGATCGGCGCCCACGAACCGTCCGGCTGCCGGACGTTCGACTGTCCTGAGTGGACGCGCAACGTCCGTGAGCCGTCGCGGTTGTCGAACGTCTCGGTGTTCTCGGTGCGGTCCTGCGGCCGTTCCTTCGCCTTGTCGTCGATCGAAGGCTTGTCCGACTTCTGAGCCACGACGGGCTTCTCGTGTTGCTGCGCGGTGACGTCCGGCTGCGGCCCGGCGGGAGGTCTCTCCGCGGTGTCGGGCACCGCGCCGGGCGGCCGCGCCTGGTCGTGCGCCGGCGCCTGCAGCGCCGTCGCCGTGTCACCGGTCCTGCTCCGCGGATCGAGTCCGTCGGCCGACCCGCTGCTCTGCCGCGGCGCCGACGCGGTGGCGCCGAGCGGCAGCGGCGGCAGCACGGGCACCGCGGACGAGGCCAGGCCGAGCACCAGCAGCACCGCCAAGAAGGCAGCGCAAAGCCCACGCGTTCTCATCCCTTGTCCCCCAGACGGAAGGTCGCGTCACGCGACCCACCGCCCCAGACGGTGGGTCCGGGGAGATCTTGGGCTCAGGAGATTGGCGAAAGATTGGTTCGCAGGTCAGAGCAGCTTGGCCACGCGCTCCGCCTCGGTCTTGCGACCCTGGTTGACCAGCATGTCGTGTGCTTGCACGAGTGCGGCACGACCGGCTTCGACGTCGCCCGAGGCGATGAGCGCCTCACCGAGGTTCAGCGTCACGTCGGCGACCCGTGCGGTGTCACCCGCTTCGGCGAGGATCCGCAGGGCCGCCCGGCCGAGCTCCACCGCCCTGGCGTGGTCACCGGTCTTGTTGGCCACCAGTCCGAGCGTGTCGACCGCGCACCCCAGGCTCTGCATCGCGTTGAGCTCGGTGAACATCTCGATGGCCCGCTCGGTGTGCTCACGGGCGTCGTCGTAGCGCTCCGCCAACGCGCTGTGCCAGCCGACCGCCGCGTGCGCCTGCCCGATCCCCAGCTGGTTGGCGCTCTTGAGGTACAGCCGGAGCGCCTCGGTCGAGTGCTTGACCGCGGACTCGTAGTTGCCGCGTTGTTCATAGGCGGCGGCGATGCCGTAGTGGACGTGGCCCTCCAGGACGGGCTCGTCGGACGTCTCGGCGGCGGCCAGTGCGCGGTGGAGGTGGTGCATCGCCTCGTCGTGCCGGCCGAGGTGGGCGTAGGCGTCGGCGACCGAGCGGTGCGAGAGGGTGAGGGTGCGCAGGTCCATGTCCTCGGCGTACGGGAGGGCGGCCAGCCAGAGTTCCAGACGGTCCCCGTACTTGCTGGTGCGCGTGTGGTACGTCGTGGTGCAGAAGGCGAGCGGCCACACGCGGCTGCCCGCCACCGGGGCGATCGCCAGCAGGTTCGCCTCCTCGGCGCCGAACCACGCCATGATCGTCGCGGTGTCCGGGAGGTGCTCGACGACGGTGCCCGGTGCGGCTGCCGTCAGCTCGATGTCCCTGCGTTCCGGGAACAACGCGCGTTCGCCCGCATAAGCCGTGTGCACGTAGTGGTCGACGAGCCGGTCCAACGCCTGCTCCGCCGCGACAGGGTGCTCGGCGGCGTAGAGCTTCACCAGGTCGTGCATCCGGTAGCGACCGGGCAGGTGCTGCGTGACCAGATGGGTTTGTTCCAGCTCGTCGAGCATCTCCTGGGCGGGTGCGCCGAACAACGAGTCCGCGGCAGGCTTGGCGATGTCCGCCCCCGGCACCTGACCGAGCAGTGCGAACAGCTTCTGGGCGTTGGGCGACAACGCGCGCACCGACCACGACAGCACCGCACGCAGGTTCACGTCGGTGTCGCCGGTGTCGACCGCGTCCAGCCTGGCCTGCTCGTCGCGCAGCTCGTCGGCCAGCGCGCTCAGCGAGAGTTCGGACTGCACCAGCGCCCGTGCGGCCACCACTCCGAGCGCCAGAGGCAGACCGGCGCAGTAGTCGAGCACGGCGGCGACGGCGTCCGGTTCGGCGGCGACCCGGCGTTCACCGAGGTGCCCGACGAGCACGGCGCGCGCGTCCGCCCGGTCGAGCACGTCCAGCGTCAGCGGGTAGGCGCCGTGCCCGGACACCAGCGCTGCCAAGCGGTTGCGGCTCGTCACCACGACCCGGCTGGGGCCCGCACCGGGCAGCAGCGGCACGATCTGCCCGGCGTCACGGGCGTTGTCGAGCACGATCAGCATCCGGCGGCGCGCGAGCTCGCTGCGGAACAACGAGGCCTGTGCGTCGGCGTCCACCGGGATCGCGTCCGGCTCGAGGCCGAGCGCCTCGAGGAACGCCCGCAGCACCACCTCCGGCCGCACCGGCTCGGTGCGCGGGTCGAACCCGCGCAGGTTCGCGTAGAGCTGGCCGTCGGGGAACGCGTCGAGCCGCTGGTGGGCCCAGTGCAGCGCGAGCCACGTCTTGCCGACGCCACCGACCCCGCCGATCGCGGAGATGACCACCGTCGAGCGGCCGTCGAGGTGGGCGGCCAGCGCGTCCAGCTCGCGCAACCGTCCCGCGAACACCTGCGGCCGTGCGGGCAGCTGCCGCGGTACGGACGACACCGCCATGGGCAGCTCGGCCCGCAGAATCCGTTCGTGCAGCCTCGCGAGCTCCGGACCGGGGTCGGTGCCCAGCTCGTCGGCGAGACGCCGGCGGGTGCGGTCGAACTGGTCGAGCGCCTCGGCCTGCCGTCCGCTGTGGTAGAGCGCGAGCATCAGCTGCGCGGCGACCCGTTCGTCGTGCGGGTGCTGACGCGCGAGCTCGACCAGTTCGGGCAGCACGTCGGCGTGCGCACCCCGCCTCAGCTGGATGTCGATGTGGTCGAGCACCGCCGTGTACCGCGCGACGACCAGCGAGTCCCGCCGCCCGGCGAACCACGGCGTCTCCAGCCCCGCGAACGGCTCACCGCGCCACAGCTCCAGAGCCGCCCGGTACGCCTGCGCCGCCGCCACGTCGTCCGCCGCCTGCCTCGCCTGTGCCAGCAGCGCGGTGAAGCGGTGCGCGTCCAGGGCCTGCGGCTCGCAGTCCACCACGTACGCGCCGGCCCGCCCGACGATGTCCACGCCGCGCAGGATCGTCCGGAGTTTCGACACGTAACTGCGCACGCTCGTCAGCACGGTCCCCGGCGCGTGGTCACCCCAGACCCGGTCGACCAGCTGGTCCACCGTCACCGGCCGTCCGGGCTCCAGCACCAGCGCCGCCAGCACCGCACGTTGCCGCGCCGCTCCCAGATCCGCCACCACACCGTCGACGCGCGCCCTGATCTCGCCCAGGACCTCGAACTCAACCCCCACGAAGGCATCATGGCATGTTCGGCGAGTTCCATTGTGGACGGTCAAACCGAGACGAACAGGACGTAGAGGTCAGCCGACGTCGAGCACGGCGCGGGCTCTGCCTGACCGGCTGCAGAAGATCGTGACCACGCGGAATCGTGCTTCTCCGGCCGGCCGTGACCCACGTGATCGCCATGACGGTTCTGGCCGGACACCGGGCCGAGGAACCCCAGGAGCACCCGTGCGGGAACTGGTGCAGCGCCGCGATCAGGCGAAGAATTCGCGGATCACGCGTTCGATCGAGCGCGACGAGCCTTGCCCAACGGTGTAGGGATGGCGATGAGACGATTATCCAGATCGGCAGCGGCAGGATTCCTGACGATCGTGCTGTGTCTCGGCGTGTCAGCGGGCCCGGCTCTGGCCGATGACCAGCAACCGGCCGATCCCACGTCCACGGTGGCGCCCGCACTGCCGGAGACCTCCCCGGTTCCGGACACGCCGCCGGCGCCGACGCCGGTCGTCACCGAACCCGCCGCGCCAGCGCCCGTTGAGCCAGAGCCCGCCGCGCCCAGTTCCTCCGAACCCGCCACGACCACGCCGGCCCCGTCGTCCGAAATGGTCGTGCAGGAACTGGCGGATCTGCGACTCCGGGTCTGGTTCGAGAAGCCTTCCTACCGAGCCGACGAGGACATCCTCGTCCACGCCGCAGTCACGAACACGGGCACCACGACCGCGAACAAGGTCGTGCTGAGCTGGACCGGAAACCTCGACATCAGCTGGTGGCGTCCATTTCACCTCTACGGAGTGCCCATCGAGCCGGGGCACACCGTCGAAGGAACCACGTCCGACGGCAGACTGTCGAAGGACGAGGAGGCAGTGCGGCTGGTCGTGACCGTCCGCCAGTACGACGGCGAAGCCGATGCCCATCCCGAAGACAACACGGTGACCGTGTCGGTACCGGTCGTCATTCCGCGTGGCAGCTTCCGCGCCACCATCTACGGGGACCGCGACGGCGATCACGTGATGGATCCCGGCGAGGCGCTCTCCGGTGTCACCCTCCACTTCCAGGGCGGTTTCCCGCAGACCTATCGCACCACGACGACCGGCGAGGACGGCGTGGCCGAGTTCCGCAACCTGCCCGCCGGCCCCTACATCAACATCGTGATCTGGTTCCGCTCCGGCTGGTACGTGCCCACCTGGCACGGAGTGGTGGACGGCGTGGACGACCCCGACGTCGTCCTGCGGGCGATACCGGAGCTCACGGACAGGCTCACGGCGTCCGTGACGCTCACCCAGACCGAGTATCAGAGCGGCGACGTCCCCCGCGCGGTTCTCACGCTGCACAACACGGGCACCGTGCTGCTCACCGATCTGACCGCCGACTGCGGCGACGCGGACGTGGGAGAACTGACGCCCAACGGCACGGGTGTCGCATTGCGCCCTGGTGAAACCCGCGCCTTCACCATCACGAAGGCACCGATCAGCAGATGGGAATGGTGGTACGGCTACGTGCGCCTGTATTGCCTGGTCGGCGCGCCGATCTACTCCAACGGTGGCTGGCAGGGCGACGCTCTGGCCCGCGTTCTCGCTCCTGTCGCGCCCCGAGTGGCCGGCGCGCTCTCGGTCCAGAAGTACCAGCCACCCCTAGGACCGCCCTCCGGTGTCCGGTTGCCGGGCGTCAAGATCTACCTGCGCGACCAGTTCGACGGCACGATCGTCGCTCGTGACATCACGAACGCCAACGGCGAATTCACGTTCTACAACGTGCGGCCGGGCCTCTACCACGTCGGTGTGGTCGGTCCGTGGCAGGTCGGCTACGGCGCACCGCTCCTCGTGTCGGCCGGCGAAAACGGCTCCTCCCACCACGAAGTCTTCGTCGTGCCCGGCCCGTACCAGCCTGATCCGGATCCCCCCTCGCCTCCACCGGGCGGCGGCTCGGCTCCCCCACCGCCGGTCGCCGAGGAGCCGGAACTCGCGGCGACCGGGGCCAACGTGACATGGCTGGCCCTCGGTGGCCTGCTGAGCCTGATCACGGGCGCCGGCATGGTGCTGCGCACACGTCCGGCCCGCCGGTAGACGTGGAGCACCTGCTTCCGGGTCCACGGATCCGGAAGCAGCGACACGAGAACCTGGTCGAGCGAGAATCTTGGTTTCGACCTCAGGTTCCATCCACAAAGGACTCCTCCGGCCCCTCTGCCGAGAACCGTGGTACACAGTGGGTGATGGCCAGAGAATTCGTGCTGCTCGGCGAGGTCGCGATCCACGCGGGGGACGGCGTCGCCGCCATCACGCAGCCCCGCCTGCGTGGGCTGCTGGCCGCGCTGCTGGTCGACGTGAACACCGTGCTCTCCTGCGACACGCTGGTAGATCGGGTGTGGGGCGACGACCTTCCGCACAATCCTCGCGCGTCGTTGCGCAACCACGTCGCCCGGCTGCGGGCGCTGCTCGGCGACGGTGAACGCACGATCGTCTGGCTGTCCGGCGGCTATCTGCTCCGGGCTGATCCCGAGTCCGTGGACCTGCACCGATTCCGGCGGTTGCGGGGCGCGGGACGCGGGTCCGAGGCGCTCGCGCTGTGGTCGGGTGAGGCGCTGACCGGCGTGCACACGCCGTGGGCGAATGCGCTGAGGGCGCAACTGAACGCGGAACGCCTTGCCACGCAGCAGGATCTGGTCGTACCGCGGCAGCTTCCCGCTGCCCCGCTGTCGTTCGTCGGGCGACGTGACGACCTGAAGCGGCTGGACGCGGTCCTGGGCGGCGGCACGATGGCGATCTCGGCGATCGCGGGGACCGGCGGGGTCGGCAAGACCTGGCTCGCGTTGCGGTGGGCGCACGACAACGTGGCGAGCTTTCCGGACGGCCAGCTCTACGCGAACCTGCGCGGCTTCGACCCGACCGGCGAACCGGTGGCGGCAGAGGCTGTGCTGCGGTCGTTCCTGCACGCACTTGGTGTGCCACCGCAGGACATTCCACGAGACGAGGACGCACGCGCGGCGTTGTTCCGGACGCTGGTGGCCAGCCGGAAGATCCTCGTGGTCCTGGACAACGCGCGGGACGCGGCGCAGGTCGCGGACCTGCTGCCCGGCGGCGGCTGCGGTGTCCTGATCACGAGCCGCAACGATCTCGGCGACGTGACCGGCGAGCGCCTGTTCGTCGACTGCCTCAGCGAGGACGAGTCCCGCCGGCTGCTGGCTCACCACGTTGGCGCACAACGGCTTGAGGACGAGCCCGAGGAGGCCTCGAAGCTCCTGCGGTACTGCGCCGGACTGCCGCTGGCACTCAGCATCGTCGCCACGCGCGCGGCGCACCACCCGGAGTTCCCGCTGGCGGCGTTGTCCTCGGAGCTCACGGACGGTCTCGAGGTGCTCGACGGCGATGATCCCAGCGCCAGCCTGAGCGCTGTGCTCGCGTCGTCCTGCCGGGCTCTTTCGCCGCGCGCGGCCAAGGCGTTCCGGTTGCTCGGCCAGATGATCGGACCGGACATCAGCCACGCGGCGGCGGCTGCTCTCTGCGAGGACCCCGGCGCGCTCACCGAACTGGAGAGCGCTCATCTGGTGGAGCAGCACCAGCCGGGCCGCTACCGCATGCACGACCTCGTTCTGAAGTACGCGCGCGACGCCCGGCCCGATCCAGCGGGGACCAGGCGGCTGCTCGACTTCTACCTGCGGTCAGACCAGCTCGACGACGAGGTCGACAACATCGTGGCCGCCGGGGACTTCGCCGCCACGCACGGCTGGCACGAGCACGCGTGGCGGCTCGCGAACGTGATCTGGTACTTCCGGTACGTCCGCGGCTACAGCACGAACTGGGTGCCGAACATGGAACGCGCGCTGGCCGCCGCGCGGCAGACCGGGGACGTGCGGGGCGTGGCCACCACGGTGAAGAACCTCGGTGTGGCGCTGTACTGGAACATGCGGATCGAAGAGGCCGTGCGGTGCTTCGAGGAAGCGCTGGACCTGTACGCCGCGCTGGGCGACGAGCGGTCGATGAGCGGAACGCTGAACAACCTCGGCGCCGCGCACGCCCGGCTCGGCAAGGACACCGAGTCGATCGCTTACTACGAGCGGGCACTTCACTGCGCGGACTACCTGCCGGAGGCACGGGCCGGAGCGCTCGCGAACATGGCGCAGGTGCTCGTGCGCCAGGGCCGGATCGCCGAGGCGGAGGCGAACTGCCTGCATGCGCTGGAACTGAACCGGGAGTGGGGCTCGGACGACATCGAGGGCCACATCGTGGGCAGCCTGGCGATCGCGCTGCGGGCCGCCGGCCGGTTCAGCGAGGCGCTGGCCCGGCACCAGCGGGCGCTCACGTTGCTGCGCAGCGTGAACGACCGCATGGGCGAGTGCGAGACGTTGAACGAACTCGGCGAAACGTTGCGCCACATGGGTGATCCGGATGCGGTCACGGCGCATCGGCAAGCGCTGACGCTCGCCGAGAACATGGCCAACCCGTTCGAGATCGCCCGTGCCCGCGAGGGCATCGACGCCGCTGCTCACCGCCAAGGCGGATGAATCCCTCAGCTGAGCACGATGTGCACCGGACGCAGGAGCGCTTCCGGGATGTTCAGCAGCGCCAGTGCTTCCGTCCCCGCCTCGTAGCCGAGACGCCGATAGGCTTCGAACTGTTCGTCGGTGAACATCTGCCGACTGGTCGAGTGATGGGGAAACCGGCCTTCACGCGCCTTGAACGCGTGCAGGTCCCAGCTGGCCGACCGGGTGAGCACCGCCTTGCCGTAGATCAGCTTGGCCTCGCCGTCCTGGTCCGGGTACCTCACCTGGCCCCGCACGGCCATGGCCTCGCTCATGCCGTCGGGTCCCGGCATCGTCGGACGCGGGTCGAGCTCGACGTCCGCGCCGAGCTCGCTGCGCGCCAACGCGATGGCGCGGCCGATGTCCAGGCCGGCGCCGGTGGGATCGTTGCTCGCGTCGAAGCACAGGACGTGGGTGCACCGCCTGCGCAGCAGCTCCACCAGACCCATGTTCTCCCAGTGCCCGCCGTCGGTCAGGTAGATGAAGCGGTGGGTGGACTTGGTGGCGCCCAACGCCTCGCGCAGCACGTACAGGGCTCCCGGCTCGTGCCAGCCGTCTCGCACGGAGGCTCGCAGCCGACCGGCCCAGCCACGAGGCGGCTCGGGCTTGCGCTCCCAGCGCGGGTGCAGCGGGTTCTTGATCCAGACGCCGAGGCGCACGTTCGTCAGGGCCATCAGGAAGCGCAGCGGCGGGTAGGTGAACCTGCCCATCAGCGGCGACAGGGCGGCGCCGGACACGGCCATGATCGACGGCAGGGTGAGCTGCGTGCCCGGCAGGCCGGTCTGCTCCTCGTACCAGTCGGTGCCGCGGCGGCCGAACAGACCACCGCCGCTCTGGTCGTGCTCGAAGGTGAACGACTCCGCGAACCGGCCGACCGGCACCTCGTCGCTGGTGAGGTTGACCGCGCAACACACGATCAGCTTGGGCATCTTGCGTCCGCTCGCGCCGAGCTTGCAGCCGACCTTGGAGAAGTAGAGCCGCTCGTCGTACCCGATCGGCTCGCACACGACGTTGCCGTCCTCGTCCACCTTGCGCCGCAACGCGAACACGCTGTTGAGCCGCTCGCGGTAGAACAGGTGCATCGAGTAGCGGCGGTTGTGCACCTTGATCGCCATCAGGCCGACCACGGCGATCGCGACAAGCACACCGAGCAGGTCGCCGGCACCCCGGATGCCGATCCGCGCGGCGAACTCCAGCGACGACAACAGGGGCACGAGCAGCAGCCCGGCGCTGCCGAGCCCGGAAAGCACCAGCATGAGCCGCAGAGCCCGGAACCGGCGGCTCAGCGCGAGCGCGGCGACGGCCAGCACCAGCGACAGCAGCAGCCACACCGCGTCGATCGCGAACCGGCCCTGCGTGGTGTCGAAGGCCTCCGGCGACTCGCGGAAGAGCCACGAGATCATCGCCGTGGAGACGGTGCCGTACAACGAGGCGAGCGGCGGCAGCACCAGCAGCACCGAGATCACACCGACCAGCGTCACCAGGTTCGCGGCCACGCCCTCGGAACGCGTCTCCCCGTAGTTGCGGGGAGACCGGCGGATGTCGTTGAACCTGCGGTAGGCCACCAGCAGCACAGCCGTGGTCAGGAGCACGGCGGCGGCGATCAGCAGCACCGTCAGCGTCGGCGACGTGGGCAGCTCGAGACCGTTGAGCCGCAACCGTTCCAGCGGCTGACCGAGCAGGTGCAGCGCCCACCCCGTGAGCCGCCCGCCGATGAACGCGCAGAGCACGAACGGCAGGTAGTTGAGGATGAAGCCGTAGACCATGCTCAGCGCGAGCCACAGCCTGCCGATCCGCCCGGGCGCCAGGTAGTTCGTGTGCTGGCGCAGGTAACGTTCCTCGACGGAACCGTTGCTCCAGTGCGGTTTCCCGTTGTCCGTGTCCGGGTCGCTGTAGGCGCCGGTGATCGTCAGCGCGCTGGCGATGTAGTTGCCGCCCGACACACCGGTCAGGTAGTCGGCGCGCTCCAGGACGTGCTGGCGCTGCAACGCCTGCATCGCACCGAGGTTGAACGCCGCGGAGCGGATTCCCCCACCGGACAGCGCGATCCCGATCCGCATCCCTTCCGGCGGGTCCTCGACGTACTCGGACCCCACGTTCGGCAGGCTGCGACCGCTGTGCCCCAGCGCCATGTCAGCCTCGCATCGCCATCGCCGTGTACCCGAGCGACACCCGGTAGTCCTCGTCGGCGGGGTCGCAGCCGTGCGGGTAGGTGGCTTTCGCGTTCTTGCCGCGCAGCCTCGGCAGCGACCGCTCGTGCAGGTAGCGGGTGAACAGCGGGTGGAAGCACAGGAAGTCGGTGTCCTCCTCCGTCGTGAGGTTGGAGTCGAACGTGTACTGGAAGTGCGCCTTGTTGTAGCGGGCTGTCTCGTCGAACCGCACTCCGAGCGCTCCCAGTGTGAACAGCATCGGCAGGAACTCGCCGAACTCCATTCCGGTGGCCTTGCGGATGCCCTCGCGGTTGAACACCCGATGCAGGTCTTTGGCGGCGAAGCAGATCCCCAGCCGGTCCGACAGCCGGACCAGCGCCTCGCGCGCCAGCGGGAACGACGCCTGGTGCGCGGCGAAGATCCCGTTGACCACCATGCGTTCCGCTCGCCGGGTACCGCGGCGGATCGCCTCCTCGGTCACCGCCCACGGCACCGAACCGTCCACCGGCGCCGTGAACACGCTGTTGAGGATCTCGATCAGGTGCCGCGGCAGCAGCTGGGTGTGCCGGAGCAGGTAGGCGAGCGGGTCCTCCTCGGCTCCGAGTCCGCTGATCATGCGTGGTGGCAGCGCGGCCCGCAGCAGTTGTGGCTCTTCCCTGGCCGCCGCTTTCTTGAGCAGCCCCTCGTACTCTTCCGGGTGGTGCGAGCGCAGGTAGAGGCCCAACCGGTTGTCCGCGAGCCTGAGGAGTTCCTTGGCGGTCCAGTAGATCGTGAGATAGCTGCCCCGGAAGTCCTTCTCCGGCGCGGTGGAGATCTCGTGGATCTGGTCGAAGAGCTCGCTGGGCAGGCAGATCTGCACGCCGAACGCGTCGTTGCCGAGGATCACCCTGCCGACACAGCGAAACATGCCGGACAGCACGTCACGCAGCTCGGGGAGCCTCGCGTGCAGGTCCTCGAGGTTGTCCATCACGATCACCAGCGGCTGCTGCCGCTTCCGCAGGATGACGCGCATCGCACGGCGCGCCTGATCGAACGTGACGCCTCCGTGCGAGACGTCGCCGATGATCTCGTTCAGGCCGATGAGGTCGCGGTCGGCGATCCGGCGCTGCAACTCGGCCAGGAACCGCTCGGTGATCTTGGTCGCGTCGGTGTGCTCCGTGCGGTCCAGGTGGTCCCAGACGTCCTGCAGCTCGTTGACCGGGTCGTTCTCCTGCGCGGTGTCGTGCACGTGGAACAGAGCGACCTGCTCGAACACGGCCTCCCAGATGTCGGCGGCCTGGTCGACGAAGAGCGGCCCGCGCACCTCGGTCCAGCGGCGGATCACGCTCGCCATCCACTGGTAGACGGTCGCGGTGCGCAACGCCCGCACGCTGTTGCTCATCGTGGAACCGAAGAGGAACGCGGTCTTGCCCGCGCCCTTGCGACCGATGATGTAGGTCGGACGGCTCGCGCTGATGGCCTGCGCGTAGATCAGGTTGGAACGGTCGAACAACTGGTCCACACCGGCGAGTCCGGCCTCGAACACGCTCTCGCTGTCCGCCGGCCCGAATGGCTCCCGCGTGGTGAGGATTCGATTCAGTGCGTTCACAGCAACCCCCCGTCACCATACAAGTGCACGCAGCCGAAGCGCTGATGCGAAACCGCTATCGCACCACCCGAATGCGTGAAAGATTCCAGGCGGCTTGTTCTCGTGCGAATTGTGGATCTGCCGGTCAGCGCGTCGGTGCGTCGCCGGCACCGGGACGCCGAGGGTGCCCGAAGTCGAAATTCGCCGTGCTGTGCCGCCAGGCGAGTGCGACCGGCACCAACAGCGCCGCGTAGGCGCCGACCGGAACCGCGATCCATCCGGACAGGTGCGCTGCCGCCTTGACGAGCATCAGGCCGATGTACCCGACGTCGATGACCCCGACTCCGCCATAGGCGATGAGTATCGCCGCCCGCTGGCTCGGGTGAGCGGTGTGCAGGTTGGCCGCCCTCTCGCTCGCGGTCACTCCGATCTCACCGCGGTCGAGCGACGAGGCGTCAGGCCCGGACAGCTGATCGAAGAGTGCTCGTTCGAGTGTGAGCATCGACCGGGCGCGGACAGCGGCGAGGTTCAGGAGCAAGGCTTGGTAGGCGGCGACGCAGATGAGCGGAAACGGGAGCAGGCAGATCGCCCAGCCGAGAAGATCCAGCTTGTCGTAAAAGGCGATCGTGCCGACGACATACGTGACGGCCACGCCCATCGTGGCAAGGCTGACGGTCAGCGTCGTCGAACGGTCGGCGCGATCGGACTGGTAGATCGCGGTCAGCACACCCAGGTCGTCGGACAAAGCGCCTCCCAGCACGGTTGTGTTCCACGCGTTTCCGGCAGCACCTCGACATCCACCGCGTTCAACCGAATCACTACTTCACGAAAACTGATCACATGGCGCACGAACGCCCAATGATCGCCCGAACGGGGGCAACCCAGCTAGCCGACGTATGCCGCGTAAGTGGCCTGGTCGAAGAGCACGAACCTGACGAGCTCGACCGGCGCGTCCGCCACCGCGGCCCGGGCGATCCGCGCGGCCGACTCCACCGGCCACCGGTAGATGCCCGTCGAAATAGCCGGAAACGCCACCGAGGCGGCCCCCAGTTCGGCCGCCACCCGCAGCGAGTTGCGGTGGCAGTCGGCCAGCAGGGCCGAGCGGTCTTCCGAGGCCGACCACACCGGGCCGACGGTGTGCACGACCCACCGCGCGGGCAGGCGGCCGGCGGTGGTGGCGACGGCCTGGCCCGTCTTGAGGCCGCCGCCGTAGTGGCCCGCGCGGAGTTCGCGGCACTCGGCGAGGATTTCCGGGCCGCCCTTGCGGTGGATCGCGCCGTCCACGCCACCGCCGCCCAGCAGTGAGGAGTTGGCGGCGTTGACGATCACGTCGACGTGCTGCTCGGTGATGTCGCCCAGGACGTACTCGATGGTGGCCACGTCCAGGATTGGATCACGACAGCGGGCACGTGGCCACGTCGTCGGGCCGGGGCAGGGTGGCGGACGGAGGCGGGGGCACGCCGTCGAGCCAGCGTTCGAGAGCGAGGAACGCCTCGCGGTGGCACGGGGCCAGTGGGCGCAGGCGGTCCGGGTAGGCGTCCACCAGGCCGTCCACGTGGGTGCCCTGCTCGACGCGGTAGTAGCGGTGCAGACGGTCGGGGGTCATGGCCGCGTAGACGTCCGAGTCCTGGCTGATCGGCAGGAGTACGTCGTAGGTGCCGTGCACGGTCAGCAGCGGGCGCTTCAGCTTGCCCGTCAACGCGATCGGCGCAACAGCGGGGCCGGCGATGCGACGCCGCGCGGCGTAGGAGTAGTCCGCGTCGCACAATGGTGTTCCCGAGGAGCAGAACGGGACGCCGGCTTCCAAGGTGCCGTCGAACCCAGGGTCGAACTCCTCGCGGTAGATGCGCTGGGTCAGGTCCCAGTAGTAGCGGTAGTGGTAGTCCCACAGGAATTCCGTGCCAGCGGGAAAACCTGCCGCGACGATCGCCTCATGCGCCTCGGAACTACCTGCGGCATAGGCAGGATACGAACGCAGCACGGGAGGCAGGAACGTCAGCGGGTTCGGGCCGTTGACCGTCCACAGTGTCCCTTCCCAGTCGACGCCGCCGTCGTACAGGTACGGGCGGTTCTCCAGTTGCCAGCGCACGAGGTAGCCGCCGTTGGAGATGCCGGTGGCGATGGTCCGGCGTGGGGCGTGGCCGTAGCGACGTGAAACAGCCGAACGAGCCGCGATGGTCAGTTCGGTGAAGCGGCGGTTCCACTCCTCCATCGCGTGGCCGTCGCGGTAGAACTGGGCGCCGGTGTTGCCCTTGTCGGTGGAAGCGAAGGCGTAGCCGCGGGAGAGGACCCAGTCGGAGATGGCGCGGTCGTTGGCGTACTGCTCGCGCACGCCGGGTGCGCCGGTGACGACGAGGCCGCCGTTCCAGCGGTCGGGCAGCCGCAGGACGAACTGCGAGTCGTGTTCCCAGCCGTTGTTGGTGTTGGTGGACGACGTGTCGGGGAAGTAGCCGTCGATCTGGATGCCGGGCACGGCGGCGGGCACCGGCAGGGCGGCGCTCGTGAGGCCCGCCCAGTCGGCCGGGTCGGTGTGACCGGTCGCCACCAGGCCCGTCGTCGTGAGGTCGGAGAGGCGGGCCAGTTGCTGATGTTCGGCGCCCGGAACGTGCACCGCGGCCGTGGGCGGGGTCAGCGCGAGTACGAGTACCAGCGGAAGCAACATAGCTGGTCAAGCTAGTGACGGCGGCCTCTCGGCGACATGGTCGCGTCCCACACAAGGCCCGCTTTGAAGGTGGTGAAGCCGAACAGGTCCAGCACGCGACGGACCTGCGGCTGGGTTCGGTGGAGGTCGAACGACTTGCCGTTGTAGTGCGCGGCGCACAGCAGGAGCAGGAGGCTGCGCAGGCCGCTCGCGGACAGGAAGGTCACCTCGGCCAGGTCGATCGACACCCGGTCGGTGGCGGTGTCGGTGATGCCGGGCAGGACGGCGGCGAAGAACAGGTCGCAGGTCGTCACGTCCATCTCGCCGCGGCAGGTCGCCACGAACCGGGTGCCCGTGCGCTGCGTCCGCACGCCGAACGGGCTGGATTCACAGACGGTCATCGGACCTCACCTCGCAGAACGGGACTTCACCTCACCGCACCTCGTCAGCGGGCGATAGCAGCGGAAGCGAAGGCACAGCGCGGAAAGCGAAGTGCACTCAGTCTGACCGCAGGATCTTCGACGGCGAGACACCGTAGGCGGCGCGGTAGTGAGCGGCGAAGACACTCGGACGGGCGTAACCCCACCGGGCGGCGATCGCCGTGACGGAGCCGTTCGCGGCGCGTAGATCAGCGTCTGCGCAGGACAGGCGCACGCGTCGGAGGTACGCCATCGGCGTCGTGTCGAGGTGGCGGCGGAACGCCAGCTGTATCGCGCGGATGGACACGCGTGCGGCGTGCGCGATGTCTGCGGCCGTGATGTCGTCAGCAGCGTTGTTCTCGATGAACGCGATTGCGCGCCGCACGGTCAGAGGGTGCGCATCACGCCGGTCCGAGGCCTTCTCCTCCGGTGCGCTGTGCGGGAAAGTGGCGAGAGTGGTGGCCACGAGCAGACGCGTCGCGTTGGCCACGACCAACGGCTCGTCCTCGAACACGGGAAGGACGTGGTCGCGCAGGTGGACGCACGTCGACCGCCAGGAAGCGGCGGCGAGGTGCGAGACAGCGCCACAACCGGAGAAGTGCACGCGGCCCACCACCGCGTCGATCGCCGGCTGATCCAGCACGACGAGCATCGCGCACGGATCGTCGATCGCCGCCGAGTACGGCAGACCTGGCTTCGCGGTGAGGAAGACCTCTCCTGGCGAAACCAGGTGTTCGTCGCCGTTCGCGCGATAGTGGACTCTGCCGCCGTCCAGGTGCCCGAAGATGTAGCTGAGCTGCGGCTCGCTGGTCACCGCCAGCCCGATGCGGCCGATCACCTCGTCGAACCGGATCGGGCCCAGCACCTGCGACGCCATCCGCATCCACGACCGTTCGCGGCCGCCGTCGATGCGCATCGCGCCGTAGGCCGCGCTGAGGACCTCCTGCGCCGCGTCCAGATCGGTCAACTCGACGACCTGCTCCACCTGCTGAACGATCCTCGTCCTTTCCCGCCGTGTCCATCTCCAGACCGAGGGCCGCGGCGATGTGGCCACCGCGTCGCTCGGCGGCGACGAGGCCGCGTTGCGCTGGACCGCACGCCACCAGGGCGGAACGCCCTACTCGATCCTTTGTAGAGCGTTCCGCCGAGCGACCTCAGACCCGCACGAGCGTGGCCAGCGCGGCCTGACCCTGCTGGTTCGGGTGGAACACCGCTTCCGGCCCCTCCTGGCCGGGCGCCAGCGCGTCGAACCCGCGCAGGAACGGCGTGCCCGCCTCGCAGAGCGCGTGGCCGTCGAACCTCTCCGGGTGGGCGAACGGGCTGGCGAACGTCACGTTGGCGCCCTTGAGCGAGGCCGTCCGAGCCGCCGACCTCAGCGTGGCGTCGAGGCCGTCTGCCACCTTGTTGCCGTCACGGCGTTCCTCGGTGGTGAGGATGCCGTCGCCGCAGATCGGGTCGAGCGTGGCGCCGGGAGGATTGTCCGAAGTGGACACCTGACGGCCGTAGCCCACGAGGATGGTGCGGGCGTACGGGCTGCGCTTGTGGATCTCGGTCAGCGTGGCGGTGACGTTGCGGCCCATGGCGGGCAGCTTGGCCAGGATCTCCTCGGTCGGCGCACCGGTGCAGTCGGCCTGGATGCACGTTCCGCCGTAGGCCGCGTAGTCGATGTCGTTGGTGCCGATGGTGAGGAGCACCAGGGTGGTGTCGCGGCGAAGCGCGTCCAGCTGGGCCGGGCGGTCCTTGAACGGGCGGGACAGGTCGGCGGTGGCGGCGCCGCTGCAGGTGACGTTCGCCGACGACGCGAGCCTGCCCTGGGCGCGCAGGCGGGCGGCCACCTGTTCGCCGTAGGAGTTGTTGCTGCGCCAGCAGTTGCCGGCGGTGCCGTCCTGGTAGTCACCCGCGCCGGTGCCGGACGCGTACGAGTCGCCCAGCAGCACGAGGGAAGCCGGACGGGCGGCCTGAGCGGCCGGAGCGATGCCCAGAGCGGCCAGAACAGCCGTGAGGACAACAACAGTTCTCTTCATCGAACCCCCAATGTCGATGTTGTTCCGAAGCCATCCTGCACCAAACGGAACCGGGAGCGCCGCGGAACGGCGAAAGCGCTAGCGTGCAGTCCATGAAGACGGCGCTGGTGATCGTCGACATGCAGGAGGTGCTGATCCCGGTCGTGTGGGAGGGGCCCGAGCTGGCCGGCCGGATCGCGGACCTCGCTGACCGGGCGCGCGCGAAAGGCGTGAAAGTCATCGCGTTGCAACAGGTCGGCGGGCCGATGTTCGAGCCGGGCGCGCCAGGTACCGCGCTCGCCCACCGCCTCAGGCTGCGGCCCGCGGACACGGTGATCCAGAAGACCGCGACCGACGGCTTCTACGGCAGCACCCTCGAAGAGGCCCTGCGCGACACGGGCGCGGATACGATCGTCCTGACCGGAGTGGGCACCGACTACTGCGTCGACGCGACCGCGCGGTCGGCCGTGAGCCGCGGGTTCGACGTGATCCTCGTCGAGGACGGCCACTCCACCGTCGCGGATCCGCAGGCCGGGCTCACCGCCGGGCAGATCATCGCGCGGCACAACCGGATCCTCAGCAACGCTATCCATCCGGGCGGAACCGTGAAAGTACGCCCAGCCGACAAGATCTTCATCTGAGTGACCCGCCGGCGAGCACCGGCGGGCCACCGCGCTCACACCGCGGCCAGAACCGAAGCGATCTCCTCCAGTAGCGAGGCCTTGCGCACGTTGGGCAGGAACGAGGCGAGCACCGCGTTTTCGGCCAGCCGCGCGACTTCCGCGTGGCTCAGATCCAGCGCTGAGGCCACCGCCAGGTACTCGCCTTCCAGCGTCGCACCGAAGAACGGCGGGTCGTCGGTGTTCAGCGTGACCACGATTCCGGCGTCCAGCATCTGCCGCACCGGGTGCTCCGCGATCGAAGGCACCTGCCGGGTGCGGACGTTCGAGGTCGGGCACACCTCCAGCGGAATCCCTTTCAGCGCAAGGTGCTCCACGAGGGCGGGATCGAGAACGCAGCTCGTGCCGTGCCCGATCCGCTCGGCTTTCAGATCGCGCAACGCCGACCAGATCGTCTCCGGGCCGGTGGTCTCCCCCGCGTGTGGAACGCTGTGCAGGCCCGCATCCCTTGCCGCGTCGAAGAAGGGCGCGAACTGGGCGCGGCCAACGCCGGCCTCGGGTCCGGCGAGCCCGAAGGAGACCAGGCCTTCCGGGCGTTCGGTCAGCGCGAACGCCAGCGTCTCCCGCGCGCCTGCCAGCCCCTTCTCACCCGGGATGTCGAAGCACCAGGCCAACTCCACGCCCATCTCCGCCGCCACCGCACGGCCCGAAGCGAGGCCGGCGAGCACCTCGTCGCCGGACATGCCGTCGAGCACGTGGTTGTACGGCGTCACCGTGACCTCGGCGTACCGGACGTTCTGCGCCACCAGATCGCTGGCGAGGCCGGTGACGAGCGTGTGGCTGTCGTCGCGGCTCTTCAGCATCGACTGGACGGCCCAGTAGACCTTCAGGAAGTGGTCGAAGTCCCGGAACGTGTAGAAGCGCTCCAGTTCGGCGCGGTCGGTGGGCACGCCGGCCTCGGGGTGGCGGCGGGCCAGTTCCAGCACGGTGTCGATGCCGGCTGAGCCGACGAGGTGGAGGTGCAGCTCGACTTTGGGCAGGGCGTGGATGAACGAGCGCATGGCAAAGCTCCCTGGGAGAAAGGTGAAGGGTGTCGGGAAGAGCGGGCGACTCAGGGAGCGAGGTCACCGCGTTCGGTGTCAGCGCCGTAGAGCGGCAGCTTGAAGTCCGGCACGAACTCGAACGTAGCAGAAGCACGCGCGGCGCCCGAATGTGCTGGACCCGTTCCGGTTCCGGTGATCGTCTGGTCCGGTGATCGCTGAGGACGTGCTGGAGATCCTGGCCGCGCTGGACGGCAACGACGTCTGGATCGGCGGCGGCTGGGGCATCGACGCGTTGGTGGGCGGGCAGACCCGGCCTCACGACGACCTGGACCTCATGCACCGCGAGGAACAGGAGCCCGCGGTGCTCGCCGCTCTGGCCGTGCTGGGGTTCACCGAGACGCTCTCGTGGCGGCCGGTGCGGTTCGTGCTCACCGACCCCACCGGCCGCGAGATCGACCTGCACCCGCTCCGGTTCGCTCCGGACGGCAGCGCCGAGCAGTCGTCGCTGACGCCGGACGAGCCGTTCCGCTACCCGGCGTCGTGCTTCGTCACCGGCACGATCCTCGGCACGACCGTGCCGTGCCTGTCCGCCGAGCAACAGATCTACTTCCACCAGGGTTACGACCCACGCGAGCGCGACCTGCACGACCTGGCGCAACTGCGGGCGCTAGCCCGTTCGCCCCAAAGACCTATTTGAAATTCCGATGGAGACAGGCGGCAAAAAGGGCAATATTTTGCGTCGAGCATTCTCGATGACAGAACAAGTCATTCTCTTGTCAAGCCAGTTTCCCCAGCTCACGCGGCCAGTTCGTCGCAAGCGGTTGGATGCGAACCAGTTTTGACCTTTCCGGAACGGAACGCGATTCAGTTCTTTCCTTAGTTCTCGGCGGCTTAGTGCTTGTTTCCGAGCTTGAGCGGGTGAGAGCTCTTTGGTGCACGGACAGGGGAACTCCTGGTAGATCGGACGTTGTCGAAGCGCCGTTCTGCC
>NZ_JBEXVQ010000038.1:0-93458 GCF_040629405.1 Lentzea sp. NPDC005914
ACACGATCCAGGGGAGCTGCTCGCCCTTCCTCACACCAAGGTCAACACGCGGTTGATCAACAGTATTCCAAGATCATTCTGTTAGGAGTTCTTAGTTCACGCCGCGGTCGCGCCCTGCCCAGTACGGCTCGCGGAGTTTGAACTTCTGGATCTTGCCGGTCGCCGTGCGCGGGATCGAGTCGCGGAACTCCACGGACGTCGGCGCCTTGTACCCGGCGAGCCGCTCCTTGCAGTGTTTGATCAGCTCGGCCTCGGACACCTCCGCGGAGCGCACGACCAACGCCTTGATCGTTTCACCCCACTTCTCGTGCGGCACACCGATCACCGCGACCTCGGCGACGGCCGGGTGCGAGAACAGGCAGTCCTCCACCTCGATCGACGACACGTTCTCGCCGCCGGTGATGATCACGTCCTTCTTGCGATCCGAGATCGTCAGATAGCCGTCGTCGTCGAAGAAGCCGCCGTCACCGGTGCGGAACCAGCCGTCCTCGATCGCGTCCGCGGTGGACTCCGGGTTCTCCCAGTAGCCCTCCATGACCACGTTCGAGCGCGCGAGCACCTCGCCGTTCTCGGAGATCCGCAGCTTCGCGCCCAACGCCGGTGCGCCCGCCCGTGACTGCTTCTTCGCCTTCTCCTCGCCCTGCGGGCCGGGCTGCGCGCGGTTGAACGTGAGCAGCGGCGCCGTCTCGGTCAGGCCGTAGATCTGTAGGAACTCCCACCCGAGCTCCTCGGTCACGCGCTGGATCGTGCGCGAGGGCGGCGGCGCACCGGCGCACACGATCCGTACGCGGTCACGGCCGGGGATCTCGCCGTCCCACGATGCGGCAGCGTCCAGCACGGCGTTCCACACGGCCGGTGCGCCGCACATCAGCGTGACGCCGTGGTCGCGCACACGACGCAGGATCTCGGCGCCGTCGACCTTGCGCAGCACCACCTGCGGCACACCGAGCCCCGCGAGACCGAACGGCATGCCCCAGCCGTTGCAGTGGAACATCGGCAGCACGTGCATGTACACGTCGCCTTCCCACGCCCGTGTGTGCATGGCGAACGTGACCGCGTTCAGCCAGATGTTGCGGTGCGTGAGTTGCACGCCCTTGGGACGCGCGGTGGTGCCGGACGTGTAGTTGATCGTCGCGGTCGCATCCTCCGACGGTGAGCTCCACGGCCGTGGCTCCACATCGAACCGAAGCAGCGACTCCGACTCCTCGCCGAACGTGAACCGGTGCCGCGCCACTACGTCGTCGAGCTCGAGCTCCGGGTCGACGAACAACGCCGAGGCACCGCTGTGCTCGACGATGTACTTCACCTCGTCGGGTCGCAGGCGGAAGTTCACCGGCACGCAGATCCGCCCGCTGCCGGGCACCGCGTGCAGCAGCTCCAGCAGCCGCGCCGAGTTGTGGCTGACGACGGCGATCCGCTCACCCTCACCCACGCCCAGTGCGTCGAACCCGGCCTGCCACGCGCGCACACGGGTCGCCATCTGGGCATACGTCGTCGTCTCGACCGGTTTGGCCGGCTGGTCGGGCTCGTCGATGGTCGCGGTCGTCGCGCCGAACGCGAACGACGCCCGGTCCAGGAAGTCCGTGGTGATCAGCGGTACGCGCATGGAACGACCCTACGACCAGGTGCTCGGATCTCCCCAGGACGAGAATCGGCCTCCCCCGGATGGAGGAACGGAGCTGAGGTCGGGAAGCACCTCGCCGACGGGTTCGTGCAGGACAACGGCCGCGAGAGAGTCGTACGGCGTCGGTTCGGCGTTGCAGATGATCACCTGGGCGCCGGCGCGGGCCGCCAGTGGCACGAGCCCCGACGCGGGCTGCACCGACAGCGACGTTCCGGCTACCAGCAGCACGTCGCAGTCCAGCACGGCCAGCCTCGCGCGGCGCAGCACCTCGCCGTCGAGCTCCTGCCCGAACGAGATCGTGGCGGACTTGAGGATTCCCCCGCACCGCAGGCAACCCGGCTCCGCCTCACCCTCGGCGACACGCTTCAACGCGTCCCGCATCGGGCCCGTGGCACCACATCCGAGGCACACGGTGGCGTGCAACGTGCCGTGCAGCTCCAGCACGCGATGCGGATCGGAGCCCGCTTTCTGGTGCAGGCCGTCGATGTTCTGCGTGACGACGGTGCGCAGCCGCCCCGACCGTTCCAGCTCCACCAGTGCCTTGTGCGCGGGGTTGGGCCTGGCCGTCCACACCGGACTGCCGAGCCGCGTCCGCCAGGCGAGCCGGCGCAGTTCGGGGTCGGAGAGATAGGCGTCCAACGAGGCCGCGCGCCCGGCGTCGGCGTCCCGCGTCCACAGGCCGTCCGGGCCGCGGAAGTCCGGGATGCCCGAGTCGGTGGAGACTCCGGCGCCCGTCAGCACCGTGATCCGGTGCGCGGACGCGACCAGTGACCGTGCCTCCGCGCACGCCTGGGAGCCCATCGGTTCACACTAGTCCGGTGCGCAGCGCAGTGGGAGCCGCCATCGCGGCAGTGGGCCTGATCACTTCGATAGCCGGGACTTTCTTGCCGTGGCTGAAGTCCGGAATGACCACGAGGGACAGTTACGAGGTGCTTTCGCTGCGTGATCTGGCCGGGTTGGACGGGGTGGCGGGCAGCGTCGTCACGTCGGTCTGGGTGGGTCTCACGCCCCTCGCCATGATCGCCGCAGTCCTTTACGTGGTCCGTTTTCGCCGAATCGCCGCATGTATTGGTCTGCTCTTTGGCACGATCAGTGGAACCGTGGCCCTACTGGCCACAGTCCAAGGGGATAGCAAGGGTGCATTGGTCGGAATCAGCATCGCCGGACCGGCCGTCACCCTCGCTGGTGCCGTACTGACGATCGTGGGGGCGATCACGGTGCTCACCTCCAACAGGCGCAGCGCAGTGATTACTTCGGGAGGGAATCCGTGAGCTACCCAGGTGGTGGCGGAGGCCAGTGGCAGCCGCAGAACAATCCGCAGCAGGGCGGCTACCCGCAGCAAGGTGGCTACCCCCAGCAGCCGCAGCAAGGTGGGTACCCGCAGCAGGGTGGTCACCCGCAGCAGCCGCAGCAGGGTGGGTACCCCCAGCAGGGCGGCTACCAGCAGGGTCCCCCGCAGACCGGGCCGCAGGGCTTCCCCCAGCAGCCCCACCCGCAGCAGGGCTATCCCCAGACCGGACCGCAGGGTTTTCCGCAGCAGGGCTTCGACCAGCAGCCGTACGGCTACGCCCCGATGGGTGGCGAGCCGCCGAAGAAGAAGCGCACCGGCCTGGTCATCACGGCCGTCGTCGTCGTGCTGCTGCTCGTGGGCGGCGCTGTCACGTTCTTCGCGCTGAAGAAGTCCGACCCGTCGGCGAACGCGGGCCAGGACACCCCGGCGGTCGCGGCGAAGAACCTCATCGAGCAGCTCGGCAGCGGTGACGTCGTCGGCATCGCGGCGTCGCTGGCGCCCGCCGAGGCCGCGTTGTCGAAGGACTACATGGACTCGATGACGAAGGAGATGAAGCGTCTCCAGATCCTCAAGCCCGAGGCCGACCCGAACAAGCTCTCCGGCATCGAGTTCAAGAGCGAGAACATCAAGTTCGACGAGGCCAAGGCCGAGAAGATCAACGACCACCTCACCATCAACAAGCTGGTCGAGGGCAAGATCACGGTCACCTCGGACATCTCGAAGGTCCCGCTGACCGACAAGCTGATGGACGCGATCGGCGACAAGGTCAGCCTGACCAAGTCCGAGACGAAGACCTGGGACATCACCGCCGAGGTCCAGAAGCGCGGCACCCCGATCGGCATCGCGACGATCAAGGTCGGCGACAAGTGGTACCCGAGCGCCTTCTACACGATCGCCAACGTCGGTCTGGAGGAGGAGAAGCTCAAGTGGCCGCAGCAGGGCTTCGCGCCGCAGGGCGCGGGTTCGGCGCAGGACGCGGCCAAGCAGCTCGTCACCGCCGCGATGGACGGTGACCTGAAGCAGGTCATCTCGCTGCTGCCGCCCGACGAGGCCGGTGTGCTGCAGGACCTCGGCCCGCTGCTGCTGGAACAGGCGGGCAAGATGGGTCCGACCGGCGCCAAGCTGAACGAGCTGGAGACCGACGTCAAGGACGTGACCGGCGGCAAGCAGGTCACCATCAAGAAGCTGTCGGTGACCGTCGAGGGCGAGACCGTCTCGATCGCGCGTGACGGCGACTGCTACTCGGCCACGGTTCCCGGCCAGGGCGCGCAGAAGCTGTGCGCGGACGAGATCACGCAGCTCATGAACCAGCAGGGCGGCGGCAAGATCCCGGCCGCGGCGGTCGAGATCATCGGCCGGGTCGCCGCGTCGGTCATGAAGACCGGTGTCGGCGTGGTCGCGACCAAGGTCGACGGCAAGTGGTACGTGAGCCCGGTCCGCTCGTACTACGAGCTGGCGCTGACGGTGTTCCGCGGCTTCGAGCCCAAGGACGTCGACGCGCTGATCGAGCTGCTCAAGAAGTAGGTTTCCGCAGGTCACAGGGCCCTGTCACGGCGTAACAGCGCGGTGACAGGGCCCTGGCAGTTCGCGGGCGGAATCTTCGCTCATGGACACACAGGTTCTGATCATCGGTGCCGGCGCGACCGGCCTCACCCTGGCCCTCGACCTCTCCCGCCGCGGCGTCCCGTTCCGCATCGTCGACGCCGCGCCCGCCCCGTTCGCCGGCTCGCGCGGCAAGGGCCTGCAGCCGCGGTCGATGGAGGTCTTCCACGACCTCGGCGTGATCGAGCCGGTGCTCGCGTCCGGCCGGTTCCACATGCGACACCGCCATTACAAGGGCCGCGAAGTGGTGCGCGAGTGGGACATGCAGGAGGGGCGCGAGAACACCGTCGAGCGGCCGTACGGCAGCACCATGTTGATCCCGCAGTTCCGGGTCGAGCAGATCCTCCGCGACGCACTGCCGCAGCCGGTCGAGTACGGGATGCCGCTCACGTCGTTCACGCAGGACTTCGACGGCGTCACCGCGGTCATCGGTGATGAGACCGTCCGGGCCGCCTATCTCGTGGGATGCGACGGCGGGAAGTCGTTCGTGCGCAAGCGTCTCGGCGTGCAGTTCGTCGGCGAGACGTGGGAGGACCACCGGATGCTCATCGGCGACGTCCGCGTCTCCGGCCTGGACCGCGAGTTCTGGCACGGCTGGTCCACCGACGACGGCCAATGGCTGGGTCTGTGCCCGTTGCCCGGCACGGATCTCTACCAGTTCCAGGCGACGGGAGACGGCGAGCCGTCCCTCGAGCTCTACCGGCAGATCGTCCGCGAGCGCACCGGCCTGGACGACGTCGTGCTGCAGGACGCGACGTGGATGTCGTTGTACCGCACCAACATCCGCATGGTGGACCGGTTCCGCGTCGACCGCGTGTTCCTGGCGGGTGACGCGGCGCACGTGCACTCCCCCGCCGGCGCCCAGGGCATGAACACGGGCATCCAGGACGCGTACAACCTGGGCTGGAAGCTCGCGATGGAGACGCTGCTCGACACCTACGAGTCCGAGCGCAAGCCCGTCGCCGAGTGGCTGCTGGGCCTGACGACCGAGATCATGACGTCCGGCGCGGTGTTCGCCAAGCGCGACGACCAGACCCTGCAGCTCTCGCTGTCGTACCGGACCTCCGACGGCCCCGGCCTGCAGCCCGGCGACCGCATGCCCGACGGCGTGATCGCTCAGGGCCGGATCTTCGACCTCTTGCGGGGCCCGGATTTCGTGACGCTCGACCTGCCCGACGGCCCGGTGCTCGTCCGCCCGGACGGGTACATCGCCGCCATCGGCCGGTCAGCGATCGACGCCTACTTCGGCGCGAACCCGGTCACGCAGCTGCACCACCGACGGGTCGCTGCTGGGGCCGCCGCGTAGTCTCTCCGCCTCGTCCAGGGCCTCTCCCGCACCGCGGGGGTCGCCCTGGGCGAGCAGCCAGTCCGCGTACCACTCCAGCACCCTCGCGCGTGCCGGCCCGTCCGCGCTCTTCTTGACGACGGCGAGCGCCTTTCTGTGCTCCTCGCCCGCCTGGTCGATGTGCCCGAGCCTCGTGAGCGACAGCCCGAGTCCGGCGTGGACGGTCGCGCGGAACTGGCTGGCGGGCGAGTCCTCCGCGGTGTCGAGCGCCTGCCGGTAGAGCCGCACGGCGTCCTCGAAGTCACCGGCGAAGTACGCCAGCTCGCCGTGCACCTGCGCGACCCGCGCCTGGTCGAGGTCGAGCGGCGACGCGGGCACCCGCCCCAGGTCCTCGCGCGCCCCGTCGAGGTCTCCGATCCGGATCTTGATGCGCGCCGTCTGCACCAGCACCGACATCGGCACCAGCACGTTCTCCGGATCCCCGAGCTCTTCGGCGACCCGGCGCGCCTCGGACACGGCCTTGAGGCCCTCGGCGAACGCCCCGCGGTTGATCAGCACCATGACCAGGCAGGACAGCCCGAACACCACGGCCCACCGGTCACCGACCTCCCGGAACCTGTCGAGCGCCTGCCGATACGCCGCCTCCGCCTCCGGTGCCGAGCCGTCGCGGAACTCGCCCGCCACCACGCCCAGGATGAGCGCCGAGAACGCCCGCATCCACGGGTCGGGCGACTGCTCCAGCCGATCGGCCAGCTCGGTGAGCCGGTCCCCGAGCTCCGCCACACCCCACACCTGGCCGCTGGTCAGCATCAACGCGCACAGCGCCGTCGGCAGGTCCGCCTGCCACAGCTTCTCGGCCGCGGCGAGGGCCTTGGGCGTGCCGAGCGACACCAGCACCTCCGACAGCGGGTCGTCCGGCGTGAGCGGCGCCCACCGCCGGATCTCGTCGAACCGCTTGGTCATCACCAGCAGATGCCAGGTGCGGGCGGCCATCATCCGCCGGGCGATCTCCGAGTCGTGCCGCACGGCCCACGTCTGCGCGGCGTCGAGGTTGCCTCGTTCCGCGTCGAACACCTTGAGGGCTTCGAGCTGACGCGGTCCCCTCAGCAACGGCTCGTTCTGCTCGGCCAGCGCCACGTAGTAGGCGGCGTGCTTGGCGGCGTCGATCTCACCTTGCTCGAGCGCGTACTCCCGCACCGTCTCCAGCAGCCGGTACCGCTCGCCCGCCCTGACGACCAGCGACTTCTCGACCAGCGCCGCCAGCAGGTCCTCGGTGTCCCAGAGATCCTGATCTTGTCGGGGGTCCTGAGTAGGTTGAGTTGTAGGGGATCCCAGCGAGGGGGTACCCCTGTGCAAGCCTGCCCCGCACACCGCGTGCACCGCCGCGGCCGTGGCCCCGCCGACGAAAACCCCCAGCCGCGCCAGCAACAACCGCTCGGCCGAGTCCAGCAGCTCCCAGCTCCAGTCGATCACCGCCCGCAACGTCCGATGCCGCGCGGGCCCCGTCCGAGACCCCCGGTCCAGCAACCGCAACCGGCTGTCCACCCGAGCCTCGAGCTGCGCGGCGGACAACGACCGAGCCCGCGCCGCCGCCAGTTCCAGCGCGAGCGGAATCCCGTCCAGCGCCGCACAAAGCCGCCGCACGTCGAGATCCAGCGCGACCCCGACCCGTGCCGAGAACAACCGCACCGCGTGGTCGAGATCCAGCGGCGACACCGGATGCACGACCTCACCCGGAATCCCGAGCGGCTCCCGAGACGTCGCCAGCACCCGCACCTCCGGCGCCGAGGCCAGCAGCTGAACACAAAGCCCGGCCGCCGCCGACACCACGTGCTCGCAGTTGTCCAGCACCACCAGCGACGACCCGAGCCGCGAGAACACCGGCGTGGCCAGCGGGTTCGGCCCCAGCGCCGCGTCCAGGGCGGCCAGCGGCTCGGCGGCGGAGTCCAGCTCGACGAACCACGCCGACGAGACCGAAGCCGCGTAAGTCAGCGCCAGCCGCGTCTTGCCCACCCCGCCGAACCCGGTCAACGTCACCAACCGGTTGTCGCGCAACAACGACGCCAGCCGCGCCAGGTCCACGTCCCGCCCGACGAACGATCCGACGGCAGCCGGCAGGTTCCCGCGCACCGACCGTTCGCGCAACACCAGACCATGCGCCGCGGCCAACGCCTCCCCGGGATCCACCCCGAGCTCGTCGGCCAAAACAGCCCGAACCCGCGCGAACACCTCCAGCGCGTCCGACCGCCGCCCAGCCGCGTGCAACGCGAGCATCAACCGGGCCTGCACGTCCTCTCGCAACGGATGCGCGGCCGCCAACGCCTCCAACCCGGCCAGGTCGTCGCGCAACAACGCCAGCCGAACAGCCTCGTCCACCGCGAACGGCGCCTCCTCGAAGGCGGCCCCGCGCCACAACGCCGCGGACCGGGTCCGCTCGAACTCCTCGACGTCGGTCGACGCCTCCAGCCGATACCCCAGCGCGTGCGACGAGACCGCCGCCGCGCCCACCGTCCGCCGCAACCGCGACACCAGCGACTGCAACGCCGCCGGCCCGTCGGCAGGCAGTTCGCCGGCCCACAGGTCCGCGATCAGACGGTCGGCGGGAACCACCCGGCCGGGCTCCATCGCGAGCCGCAGCAGCAACCACCGCAGCCGCCTGCCCCGCACCTCCACCGGTACGCCGTCGACGAGGACCTGCAGCGGCCCGAGAACGTTGACCCGCATCAAGCCCGCCGCACCCCTGCCACAACGGCGGCCGCCACGAGCGCGCCCCCGATCACCCCGGCCCACAGGATCGACGGCGTGATCTGGTTGTGCCCCAACGCGTCCAGCACCCACCCGAGTGGCGTCCAGCGTCCCAGCGGATAGGTGAACACCACCACGGCGAACACGGCCAGCACGGTCCGCCCGATGGCGTCGAACACCGGCCGCGCGAACAGCAGACCGACCCCGACGCCGAGCAGCGCGCAGACACCGTGCGCGCCAAGCCCGGCCAGGAACTCACCGAACGTGTAGGGGCGTGGGCTCGCGACCACCGCCCACACCGTCGCCACCACCGCGACGACCAGCCCGAACAGCACGGTCGTCGCGGCCACCGCCGTCAGCACGCGAGCCCATCCTCCCGCCGACACCACGGTGATCTCCCGCCGCACGACGTCCTCGGACGTCGCCACCACGACGGCCAGCCACGCGCAGATCGGGTAGATCAACGCCGCCGACCCGGAGTAGGCCGACAGCTGCGGACCGGGGTCGTACGCGAACAACATCCCCATCACGCCGAGAAACACCAGCATCGGCGCGAGGAACCGTTGCCCCCGCAGCACATCAGCCGCGAGGTACCGCACCAGGGAGATCACCGCACGCTCCGCACCGAACATCCGAGCCGCAACGCCTCGGCCAGCACGTGATCGCTCCGGCCCGGCGCCACCACCACCTGAGCCGACGACCCCCGCGACAGCACCGACCGCACTCCCTCCAACGCTTCCAGCGTGTCGAGCCCCACGACACGGCTGAGCTCGATCGTCACGTGCCCGCCTTCGAGATCCACCCGAGTGGCCGACGCGAGGTGCCCGTCGTGGTCGGCCACCAGCGCCGTGCGTCCCTCCAGCAACGACACCAGCTCGGCCGAGGCCGCGGGGTCGAGCCCGGTCCACGGCTCGTCGAGCACCAGCAGATCGGTGGCCAGAAACGCCTGCGCGAGCGCGACCTTCTGCGCGTTGCCCTTCGACAGCTCGGACATCGGCGCTGTCAGTGACCCGACGAACCCCAGCCGCTCCAGCACGTCGTTGGCCGCGGCCCGCCGAATCCGTCCCATGTGGGCCAGGTACGACGAGGCGGACATCTTGACGTCCGAAGGGAACCGCTCCGGTACGTAACCGACGGAGGCGGGCCGCACCACGCGCCCGGAGGACGGCTTCAGCACCCCGGCGGCGATCTTGAGCAGCGTCGACTTGCCGGTGCCGTTCGCGCCGGTCAGCACCACCGTGCCGGCGACTTCCAGGGTGAGGTCGCGCAGCACCCAAGGCCCGCGCCCGTACCGCTTGGAGACCTGATCGAGGAGCACCACGCCAAGATAACCACGCTCGCCGTCGCACGAGGTGAAGTGGGCGAACCCGGCGTCGAGGCAGGACCACCGACTCGAAGCGCCACCCACCTTCGGAATCATTCTCATGTTCGTCGGATAACACTTTGTGTCGAACCAGATGTATCCGCAATAGATATACCTGCTTTACTTTTCACTCGATCGAGTGAAGTGTGGCGACAAACCGTCACCTGTGCACCAAGAATGAACGATCTGAACGAGTGAGGCCCAGTTCTACGAATGCGGGTGACAACCCTGGAAAGCGACACGCAATTCTCCTTCGATCTGCTCGCGGGCGCATTGACCGGACGTGAGGCCGCGCGCGCGACAGGAACGTTGCACGTCGTGGGAAATCCCGGCGGAAGAATTCACCTGAGAAACGGCTGGATCATCTCCGCCGAGAGCGCCGGCGCGCCCGGACCGGACACGTTGTTGTTGCGTTCGGGACGAATCAGCGAATCGGCGCTGCCCGTCAGCGACAACGCCGGCACGACCGCGTTGCACGTCGTCGCGATGATGGCGGCGCAGGACGCCGTGTTCTCCGCGGTCGCCGGCGAGATCGAGAACTGCGTGCTGACGGCCGACACGCTCGACGTGGCGGTCCCGATGAGCACCGGCCTCGAACCCGTCCGCCTGCTGCAGGAGACCTCGCGCCGGCTGACCTCGCTCACCGCGCTGCCGTGCCCGCTCTCCCCGCACCGCGAACGCGTCGCCCCCACGCCCGAGGCCGAACTGCACGAGCACAGCGGTCCGTGCCGACATCCTCACCCACGCCACCGGACGGCGCTGCGCCCGCGATCTCGCCTTCATGTGCGGCCGCAGCGTGTACTCCGTGACGATCGAGGCCTGCCGGATGGTCGGCGAGGGCCTGCTGACGGTCGTGTCCGGCACCACCGTCACGACGCCCGCCGCCGAGCCCGTGATGCCGCTGCGGCCCCGCAACCCCCAGAACCCGCCGCCGGTCCCCCAGGCCGGCGCGGACGGCGACGACGAGCCGTTACCGCGGTCGTTGAGACGCCAACTGTTGCCGAAACTATTCAAACAACAAGAGAGGAAACAGCTTTGAACCGCGCCGCGCCGGCGGACACGTCCGACAGGATCGACGCCGAGAGCATTTCCGCGTTGGCCGCCGCCGACCTCTGAATAGCCCGCGCAGTGGTGTTGATGGTCGTGCTCGGCGACGAAGGACTCGACGTCACCCTTCTGCACCAGGAATCACAGCCCCCGATCGAACGCACCAACTCCATTCTCTCCGCCGCCTGACACACCCCCGCCTGAAAAGAAGTGTGAAATGACGAAGCCGAAGATGGCCATGTCCGACCAGATGGCCGCGATGATCAGACACCTGCGCCAGGAGGTTCCCGGCTGTGTGGCCGCAGGCGTCGTCGACATGGCCACCGGCATGCTGCTCTCGTTCGAGACGACCGAGAATCACCCGTCCGAAGTGCTGGACCTGCTCGCGGGAGCGACGATGGACCTCTTCCAGGGCCGCACGGTGACCATGATCGAGGACATCTTCAAGGAGCGGCGCGGTATCTCGAGCTCCGAGCACTACTTCCAGGAGATCCTGGTCAACAGCACCAACCTCACGCACTTGTTCATCCGCAACAACCACCACGAGGACGTCGTCGCCGTCGTCGTGTGCCCCAAGTCGGTGAACATCGGCATGCTCTTCGCCTCGGCCCGCAGGGTCGTCAGAGACCACGGCGGCGCGTAGCCTCGCCGCCCTTCCGCGGGTAGCCCGGCGCTTCCCCTCCGGCCCCAGCCGGGCTACCCCAGGGCGCAGACCGCGCTAACCCTTGGTGCCACCCGCGGCCACCCCGGCCACCACAAGCCGTTGCGACACAAGAAAAACAACCAACGGCGGCACCATCGCCACGGTGGCGAACGCCATCGCCCCACCCCAGTCCGACGTCGTGGCACCGAAGAACCCCCACAACCCGGTCGTCACGGGCCGCATCTCGTCATCGGTCGCCAGCGTCAGCGCGAACACCAGATCGCCCCAGCCCCACAGGAACGCGAGCACCGCGACGGTCGCGACCCCCGGCAGCACCAACGGCAGGATCACCCGCCAGAACACCCCGAACGCCCCGCAGCCGTCGATCACCGCCGCCTCCCCGAACTCGCGGGGCACCGCGGCGAAAGCCGGTCGCAGCAGCACGATCGCGTAAGGCAACGCCAGCGTCGTGTCGGCGAGGATCAGGCCGGCGTAGGTGTCGGTGAGCCCCAGCCGCGAGAACACCACGAACAACGGTGTGGCCAGCATGATCGCCGGGAACATCAGTGACGAGAGCATCAACAGCAAGAGCACCGGCTTGCCCCGCAACGGCAACCGTGCCAGCGCGTAGGCCGCGGGAACGGCCAGCACCAGGGTCAGCAGGCACGTCCCGGACGCCACCACGACGCTGTTCAGCACGTACCGGAACACCTGCGGGTCACCGAGAATCCGCGACGACCAGGCCTCCGACGTCGGATAGGTGACCATCACGCCGACCGGCAACAGGTATACCGCGACCAGCACGAACCCGACGACGGACCTCACAGCACCTCCCGTCGTTGCGCGCGCAGGTACAGCACGGACAACACGAACAGAGCCGCGAAGACGACGTTGAGGATCGCCGCGCCCTTGCCGAACAGGAAACTGGAGAACACCAGCCGGTAGGCCAAGGTCGGCAGGATCTCGGACGCGTTCGCCGGCCCGCCCTGCGTCGCGATCCACACCAGGTCGAACGACTTCAGCGTGAAGATCGCCGACAACACCGCCGTGGCCAGCAGCGTCGGCCGCAGCAACGGCCACGTGACCGCCCGGAACCGTTGCCACGCACCGGCTCCGTCGATCATCGCCGCCTCGTGCAGCACCCGCGGCACGGCGGTGAGCCCGGCCAGCAGCGACACCATCACGAACGGCACCCCGAGCCAGCACTGGATCCCGGCCAGCGCGGGCAGCACGAGATCGGTGTCCACGAGCCACCCCGGACCGGAGAACAGCCACCGGAACAGCTCCGCGGACACCACCACCGGAATCGCGTAGGCGACCATGAACAACGACCGGAACACCCGCGCACCGGGGAAGACCTGCGCGTAGAACAACGCCAGCAGAAGTCCCAGCAAGAGCTGCACGGTCACCGAAGCGGCCGCGAACACCGCCGAGTGCCACGCCGCCGTCACGAACAGCTCGTCCGCGAAGGCGGCGCGGTAGTTCTCGAAGCCCACCCAGTCCGACCCGGTCAGCATCGTGGAGGCCGTGACGTCCTGGAACGACATCACGACGTTCAGCACGACCGGATACACCAGCAGTGCCAGCAGGAACAGCACCGCTGGTGCGACGAACAGATACCCGGCTCGCATCAACTGGTCGGCAGCAGCGGCCTGATCTTGGCCGCCGCCTCGCTGGCCGCGGGCTGGGGTTTCTTCTCGCCCTTCACGACCTGCTGCGTCATCGTCCACACGGCCTCGGACACCTTGGAGTACTTGGGGCCGTAGTTGCTGCGCGAGCGCGTGGTCAGCATCTCGCTGATGTACGCGCCGACGCCCGGTCCCCACTTCCAGACGGGGTCGTTGAGCGTGTCGTTGCGGTTCGGGATCGCGCCCAGACCGCCACCGAGCTCCTTGGCGCTGTTGCGGGACTCGGCGAGCCACTGCAGCACGTCCCACGCCACGTCGGCGTTGGGGCTGCGGCTACCGATCACCCAGGCCTCCCCGCCCAGCGGCGAGAACACGCCCTTCTCCCCGGCCGGCAGCGGCGCGGTGCCCCACTGGAACGATGCCTTGGCGACCGAGGGCAGCACCCACGGCCCGTTGATCATCATCGCGCACTTGCCCTGTTCGAAGGCCGTCTGCGCGTCCGAGTGGCTCCAGTTCAGCGCTTCCTTCGGCACGCTCTGGTCCTTGTTGAAGAACGTGTCGAGCAGGCCGAGCGCGTCCACGCCCGGCTTCTCGGCGATCGTCGAGATGTCGCCGCCCGCCTGCCACAGCAGCGGCAGGAAGTTGAACGTCAGCGTCTCGTCGGCCGCCGCGCCGAAGCACAGCCCGTGCCTGCCGTCCTTCGTGAGCGTCTTCGCAGCAGCCCGCATCTCGTCCCAGGTCGTGGGCGGGTTCACGATGTTGCCCTGGGCGAGGAGGTCCTTGTTGTAGATCAGCGCGGTGGTGTTGCTGCGCAGCGGGACGCCGAAGAGGTTGTCCTGGTGCGTGACGCTGTCGAGCACCGGCTCGAGGAACTGGTTCCCCTTGTCCCAGCGCTTGAACTGCGGCGTGAGGTTCGCGATCGCGTTCTGGCTGGCGAGCCACGGCACGTCGGAGGTGTCCACGACGGCGATGTCGGGGAACGTGCCGGCGCTCTCCGCCTCCACGATCTTCTGGTGGAACTCGCCGAACTTGATCGCCGTCCGCTTGATCTGGACGTGCGGGTGTTCCTGCTGGTACCGCGCGATCAGGGTGTCGACGGCCTGGTTGGACACCGGCGAGTAGCCGAAGTAGTCCCACCACGTGACAGTTCTGTTCGAGGGGCTCTCACTTTCCGCCGTTCCGCTCGCGCAGGACGCCATCAGCGTCATGGCAAGTGCTGTCAAGACGAACCGCAAATGCTTGCTCGATTTTCGCACTACTTCCCCAGCAATGGTTGGATTCGGCTTTTGGCTTCAGCGGCGGCGTCCTGCGGGTTCTTCGCTCCGGTCAGCACCTGTTGGGCCATCGTCCAGACGGCTTCGGAGAGCTGCGGATACTGCGGTCCGTACACGCTGCGGGGTCTTGCTGTCGACATTTGCCCGGCGAACGCGGCAACGGCCGGATCCCATTGCCAGGCTTCGTCGTTCAGCGTGTCGGTCCGGTTCGGGACGGAACCGAGCCCGCCGCCGATCTCCCTGGCGTTGTCCTTGTTCTCGGCGAGCCAGGTCAGGACGTCCCACGAGGCGTCGAGGTTCTTGGTCTTCGCGCCGACGACCCACACCTCGCCGCCCAGCGGCGACGCCGCTCCCGCCGATCCCTTCGGCAGCGCGGCGGCACCCCAGTCGAGGCCGGCCTTCTTGAGTCCGGGGATGACCCACGGACCGTTGATCATCATGGCGCACTTGCCCTCCTCGAACGCCTTCTCCGCGTCCGAGTGACCCCACTGCAGCACCTGCTTCGGCACGCTCCGGTCGTCGTTGACCAGCGAGTTCACCAGCCCGAGCGCGTCGATGGTGGCTGCGTCGCCGACCGTTTTGAGGTCACCGCCCGCCTGCCAGACGAAGGGCAGGAAGTTGAACGTGAGCTGCTCGTTCGCAGCAGCCGCAAAGCACAGACCAGCGGTTTCTCCGCTGGTGCTCGCCTTGGCCGCAGTCCTCAGCTCGGCCCAGGTCGCCGGCGGCATGCCGGTGAAGAGCTTCTTGTTGTAGAGCAACGCGGTCGTGTTGCTGCGCAGCGGGACACCGAAGTACTTGCCGTCGTGCTTCACGCCCTCGCGGACCCGTTCGAGGAACTGCCCGCCCAGGCCCCACGCGTCGAACTTCGCGGTGACGTCGCTGAGCGCGCGCTGACTCGCGAGCAGCGGGACGTCCGGGGAGTCGACGGCGGCGATGTCGGGGAACGTCCCGGAGGCCGCCGCCTGCACGATCTTCGCGTGGAAGTCCGCGAATCCGATCGACGTCCGTTTGATCTGAATGTTCGGATGAGCCTTCTCATACCTCTCGATCAACGTCTTGACCGCCTGATCCGACGCGGGCGAGTATCCGAAGTAGTCCCACCACGTCAAAGTCGTCCTATCACTGGACGATGTACTTCCACTGCACGCGGAAACGAAGAGAAGGACGATCAGGAGGACTGCTCGCATTCCGCTCATGCAGACGTTCCATTCCATAGGTAAGCGCTTACCGTTTGGGTCGAGAAGGTCCTACTCCTGCCTTGACAGGCTGTCAAGATCGGAAGTCGCAATGCGCATGTCCACTGGACGCCATTACATCGGCGGCGATTTCGTGGTACCCGCCCGCGGGGAAACCGCCGACGTGTTCGAGAAAGCAACTGACACAAAGATCGGCACATATGCGCTCGGCGATGTCGACGACGTTCGCCTGGCCGTGGCGAGCGCGCTCTGCGCCCAGCCCGCCTGGGCGGCCCGATTACCGGCCGAACGAGCGGCGGTGCTGCGCCGCATGGCCGCACTGCTGGAGTCCCGTGTGGACGAGTTCGTCTCGACGCTCGTCCGCGAAACCGGTGGTGTGATTGCGAAAGCACGCGGTGAGGTCGCGGCGGCGATCAACCGTCTGCAAGTCTGCGCGTCACTCGGGGCACTGTCGCGAGGGGACGTTCAGCCGTCACCGAAGCACGGAAAGCTGACGTTGCTCGAACGCGTTCCGCTCGGTGTCGTCGGCGTGATCACGCCCTGGAACTTCCCCCTGGTTCTCGCGATGCGCGCCGTGGCTCCCGCGTTGGCCGCCGGCAACGCGGTTGTGCTGAAGCCGGCCGAGCTGACGCCGATCGCGGGTGGGCAGTTGCTCGCCGAGGTCGCCGCCGAGGCAGGCGTTCCTCCCGGCGTGTTCAACGTCGTGACCGGACTCGGCCCCGCGGCGGGCCAGCCGCTGGCCGAGCACCCGGACGTCGCGCTGATCCACTTCACCGGGTCGAACGCCGTCGGGCGGCTCATGACGTCGATCGCGGGCTTGCGGCGCACGTCGCTGGAACTAGGTGGCTCCAACGCGTTCGTAGTGCTCGACGACGCCGACGTGCAGAAGGCGGCCACGTGCGGTGCGTGGTCATCGTTCGATTTCCAAGGCCAGACGTGCATCAGCTCGTCACGGCACATCGTCGACCGCACGCTGCACGACGACTACGTGGCCGCTCTTGTCCGCCAGGCAGGCCAAATCGTCGTCGGCAACCCCATCCAGCCCGGCGTCGCCCTCGGCCCGTTGATCAGCGCCGAGCAACGTGACCGTGTGCACTCGCTGGTGTCACGTTCAGTCGACATGGGCGCTCAGGTGCTCGTCGGCGGCAAGTACGACGGGCTCTTCTACGAACCGACGGTCGTGGTCGGCGTGACGCCGGAGATGCCGCTGTTCGTCGAGGAGGTGTTCGGCCCGGTCGCGCCCGTGACCGCCGTGGACGACGAGGCCGAGGCACTGGAGCTGACCAACTCGTGCCAGGCACTGGTGAACGCGGTGCACACCGACGATCTGATGCGCGGCCTGGCGTTCGCGCAGCAGCTGCACAGCAAGAACGTCCACGTGAACGACGCCGGGCCACGACCGACGGACGCCGATGACGTGGATCTTGACGAGTTCACCCGCCGCAGGTGGATCGGAGTGCAGCGCTGACACGTGACTTAGGGCAACCTGACTTGAAGCGCCTAACAGGACGCGCGTACTGTTTGGGGTCGAGGGGCAGTGGTCGACCCTGTGAGGAAGACTTGCCCCGTACCCCGAACTGACCACCGCGCTGTCACCAGATGGAGTTGCACGTGACTAGTAAGGACAGCTTCGGCGCCCGCGGAACGCTCAACGTCGGCGACTCCTCCTACGAGGTGTTCCGGCTGAGCGCCGTGGAGGGCGCAGAGCGTCTTCCGTTCAGCCTGAAGATCCTGCTGGAGAACCTGCTGCGGACCGAGGACGGCGCGAACATCACCGCCGACCACGTGCGCGCGCTCGCCAACTGGGACCCCGCCGCCGAGCCGAACACCGAGATCCAGTTCACGCCCGCCCGCGTCGTGATGCAGGACTTCACCGGTGTGCCGTGCGTGGTCGACCTCGCCACCATGCGTGAGGCCGTCACCCAGCTGGGTGGCGACGCCGAGAAGGTGAACCCGCTCGCCCCCGCCGAGCTCGTGATCGACCACTCGGTCATCGCCGACATCTTCGGCCGCCCGGACGCGTTCGAGCTGAACGTCGACCTCGAGTACGAGCGCAACCGCGAGCGCTACCAGTTCCTGCGCTGGGGCCAGACCGCGTTCGACGAGTTCAAGGTCGTCCCGCCCGGCACCGGCATCGTGCACCAGGTCAACATCGAGCACCTGGCCCGCGTCGTCATGGTCCGCAACGGCCAGGCGTACCCGGACACCCTGGTCGGCACCGACTCGCACACCACGATGGTCAACGGCATCGGCGTGCTGGGCTGGGGCGTCGGCGGCATCGAGGCCGAGGCCGCGATGCTCGGCCAGTCGGTCTCCATGCTGATCCCGCGCGTCGTGGGCTTCAAGCTCTCCGGTGAGCTGCCCGCGGGCGCCACCGCCACTGACCTCGTGCTCACGATCACCGAGATGCTGCGCAAGCAGGGCGTCGTCGGCAAGTTCGTCGAGTTCTACGGCGAGGGCGTCAGCGCCGTGCCGCTGGCCAACCGCGCCACGATCGGCAACATGTCGCCGGAGTTCGGCTCCACGGTCGGCATCTTCCCGATCGACGGCGAGACCATCGACTACCTGCGCCTGACCGGCCGTTCCGAGGAGCAGATCGCGCTCGTCGAGGCCTACGCCAAGGAGCAGGGCCTCTGGCACGACCCGTCCCGCGAGCCGGTGTTCTCCGAGACGCTGGAGCTGGACCTGGCGACGGTCGTCCCGTCCATCGCCGGCCCGAAGCGCCCGCAGGACCGCATCGAGCTGACCAGCGCCAAGGAAGCGTTCCGCCAGGCTCTGGGCGCCTACGTCGCGCACACCGACTCCCCGGAGCTGTCCGGTGTGGACGAGGCCGTCGACGAGTCGTTCCCCGCGAGCGACCCGGCCGCCATCCACGAGGGCGACAACGGTTCCGGCAAGCCCGCCGTCTTCCAGTCCGCCGCCGAGGGCTCCACCGGCCGGGTCTCGAACCCGGTCAAGGTCACCGTCGACGGCAACGAGTTCGAGCTGGACCACGGCGCCGTCGCGATCGCCGCGATCACGTCGTGCACCAACACCTCGAACCCGTCCGTGATGCTCGGCGCGGCCCTGCTCGCGAAGAAGGCCGTCGAGCGCGGCCTCGAGCGCAAGCCGTGGGTCAAGACGACCCTGGCGCCGGGCTCGAAGGTCGTCATGGACTACTACGAGCGCGCGGGCCTCATGCCGTACCTGGAGAAGCTCGGCTTCCACCTGGTCGGCTACGGCTGCACCACCTGCATCGGCAACTCGGGCCCGCTGCAGGACGAGATCTCGGCGGGTGTCCAGGAAGGCGACCTCGCGGTCGTCTCGGTGCTGTCCGGCAACCGCAACTTCGAGGGCCGGATCAACCCGGACATCAAGATGAACTACCTCGCGTCGCCGCCGCTGGTCGTGGCGTACGCGCTGGCCGGTTCGATGGACAAGGACATCACCACCGAGCCGCTCGCGCACGACCCCGAGGGCAAGCCGGTGTACCTGTCGGAGATCTGGCCGACCCCGGCCGAGATCGCCGAGGTCATCTCGACCTCGATCTCCGCGGAGGGCTTCACCAAGGGGTACAAGAACGTGTTCTCCGGTGACGAGCGCTGGCAGTCGCTGCCCACGCCGACCGGCAACACCTTCGAGTGGGACGCCGAGTCCACCTACGTCCGCAAGCCCCCGTACTTCGAGGGCATGGAGATGGAGCCGAAGCCGGTCACCGACATCTCGGGTGCCCGCGTCCTGGCCCTGCTGGGTGACTCGGTCACCACGGACCACATCTCCCCCGCCGGTTCGATCAAGGCCGACTCGCCCGCGGGCAAGTACCTGACCGAGCACGGCGTGGAGCGCAAGGACTTCAACTCCTACGGCTCCCGCCGCGGCAACCACGAGGTGATGATCCGCGGCACGTTCGCGAACATCCGCCTGCGCAACCTGCTCCTCGACGACGTCCAGGGCGGCTTCACCCGCAACTTCCTGGAAGCCGACGCCCCGCAGACCACCATCTACGACGCCTCGGTCGCCTACGCCGCCGCCGGTGTCCCGCTGGTCGTCCTCGCGGGCAAGGAGTACGGCTCGGGCTCGTCGCGCGACTGGGCGGCCAAGGGCACGTCGCTGCTCGGCGTCCGCGCCGTGATCGCCGAGTCCTACGAGCGCATCCACCGCTCGAACCTGATCGGCATGGGCGTCATGCCGCTGCAGTTCCCGGCCGGCGAGAACGCGGCGTCCCTGGGCCTCGACGGCACCGAGACGTTCGACTTCACCGGCGTCACGGAGCTCAACAACGGCACCACCCCGTCGACGGTCCACGTGGTCGCCACGAAGACCGACGGCGCCAAGGTCGAGTTCGACGCGGTCGTCCGCATCGACACGCCCGGTGAGGCCGACTACTACCGCAACGGCGGCATCATGCAGTACGTGCTGCGCAAGATGGTCCGCAGCTAGTCAGATCGTTTGAGAAGGGCCGTTCACCTGTGTGGACGGCCCTTTTCACATTCACAGAACTACTCCTGCGGTAATCACGTGAATGCGCGTTGCATGTGATGTAACAATCTTCTCGCCGATTCGATTTTCCCGTGTACACCCTTACTACGGGAAGCGGTGAGACATTTGTTGAATCGTCCACGAGCACTGCTGGCCGCCGCCGGTCTCGGGGCGGCCCTGATTGTCGCCCCGGCGATCCAGGCCGGTGCCGCGACGGAGTCCACCTACGTCGTCCTCTACCGCGAGGGCGCCTCGTCGTCGAACGCCGCGAACACCATCGCGAGCGCGGGCGGCACCGTTGTCGCGAACTACGGCCAGATCGGCGTCGCGATCGCCCGATCGTCGAGCACCGGGTTCGCCACCGCGTTGAAGCAGAACGGCACCGTCGAGGGCGTCGCCGCGACGACGGGTCTCGGTGTCCAGCTCGCGCCGGACCAGGCCGATGCCGCGGACGACGTGACCGCCGCCGCCACGTGGGGCGACTCGCTGTCCGGTCTGCAGTGGGACATGCAGCAGATCAACGTGCCGCAGGCGCACCAGGTCACGCCCGGCAGCAGGCAGGTCGTCGTGGGCGACCTGGACACGGGCCTCGACTTCACGCATCCGGACCTCGCGCCCAACTACGACGCGTCGCGCAGCGCGGACTGCTCGAGCGGCGCGCCCGCACCTCTGCAGGTGGGCAACGACCAGAACGGCCACGGCACCCACACCGCCGGCACCATCGCCGCGGCCGCCAACGGCACCGGAATCGTCGGTGTCGCGCCGAACGTGCGCATCGCCGGTGTGAAGACGAGCAACGACGACGGCTACTTCTTCCCGGAAATGGTCATCTGCTCGTACATCTGGTCCGCCACGCACGGCATCAACGTCACCAACAACAGCTACTTCGCCGATCCGTGGCTCTTCAACTGCCGCAACAACGCCGACCAGCGCGCGATCTGGAAGGCCGAGCGCAGGGCGATCAAGTTCGCGCAGTCCCGCGGCGTGATCGTCGTGGCCTCGCAGGGCAACGACAGCACCAACCTCTCGCACCCGCGGGTCGACGTGATCAGCCCCGATTTCCCGCCGGGCAGCGAGCAGGAACGGGAGATCACCAACGCCTGCGCGGTGGTCCCGGTCGAGGTCCCTGGCGTCATCGGCGTGACGGCGACGGGCAACAAGCGGTTCAAGTCGTACTACTCCAGCTACGGCGTCTCCACGGCCGACGTGGCGGCACCGGGCGGCGACGCGATCCTGCAACTGACCGCGGCCGCCCCGAACGGCCGCGTGCTGTCGACGTACCCGAGCTACCGGCCGTGCGCGCGCCCGGTGGTCGAGAACGGCGCGAAGTACTGCTACCTGCAGGGCACCTCGATGGCCGCGCCGCACGTGGCCGGTGTCGCCGCGCTGCTGCTGAGCCAGCGGGGCGGTGCGGGCGCGGCCGCCAAGCTCCAGCAGGCGACCAACCCGCTGTCGTGCCCGGACACGTCGATCTACGCGGCCTTCCCGCAGAACAGCGGCGAACCGCAGACGTGCCAGGGCGGAACGGGGCACAACAGCTTCTACGGATCGGGTGAGATCGACGCCCTCAAGGCCGTGAGCTGACCGAGCGGGCCGCTCACCGGTTTCGGTGAGCGGCCCCTCATCATCGGATCTACGATTCCCCGGCACCTTGATCGGGCTGGAGGAATCATGAGCTTCAGCGTCCTCGGCGACCTCAACTGGTTCGCCGTCATCGTCGCCACCATCGTCTACTTCGGACTCGGCGGCCTCTGGTACGCCGAGTTCCTCTTCGGCAAAGCCTGGCAGAAAGCCATGGGCTGGGACGGCAACGCACCCGAGGGCGCCGGAGCCGGCATCTACGTCGTCCCGCTCGCCACGTGCTTCGTCGCCACGCTCGCCACCGCCATGCTGGCCGCGGCCACCGGCACCGACACCCTCGGCGAGGCCATCGTGCTCGCCGTCGTCGTCGGCATCGGGCTGTCCGCGTCGATCCTCGCGGTCACGGGGATGTTCGACTCGACGAAACCCGCCGCGATGACCTCCGTGGCGATCAGCGGCGGCTATCACTTCATCGGCTTGCTGCTGGCCAGCGTCATCCTCGCGCTCTGGCGGTAGCGATGCATTCGGCGCCTTTATGTCCGGCCCCGAACCACCGGTAACAGCAGACGTTCACCCCGCGATGCCAAGTCACCCTGATCACCGCGGGAGACGTCATGAGCTTGACCGTGCTCGGCGACCTGAACTGGTTAGCCGTCATCGTGGCCACCATCGCGTACTTCGCGCTGGGTGCCTTGTGGTACGCGGAGTTCGCGTTCGGCCGAGCCTGGCAACGGGCCGCCGGGTGGGATCTCAACCCACCGGAGAACGCGGGCGCGGGCATCTACGTCGTGCCGCTGGCCACCTGCTTCACCGCCACGCTCGCGACGGCGATGGTCGGTGCCGCGTCGAGCACCGACAACATCATGGAAGGCATCCTGCTCGGGCTCGTCATCGGAATCGGCGTCGCGCTGCCGGTCGTCTTCGTGACGGGCACCTTCGACATGACGAAGCCCGCACCGAAGACCTTCGCGGCCATCGGAGCGGGCTACCACATCGTCGGACTCGCGCTGGCGGGCGCGATCCTGGGCCTCTGGACCTAGGCCGTGTCCTGGCGCCGCCAGAACAGGTGGTGCGTCACGCCGCTCGGGCTGGGCACCACGTCGAGGTGGAACCGGTCGAGCAGGTCCTCCGGTGACTTCCAGAGCGCCAGTCCGGTCCCCAGCTCGAACGGCGAGACCGCCACGTGCAGGGTGTCGATCAGATCGGCGTCGAGGAACTGCCGGATCGTCGAGACCCCGCCCCCGAGCCGCACGTCCTTGCCCCCGGCGGCTTCCCGCGCCTGCTCGAGAACCGAAGCCGGGTCACCGTCGACGAAGTGGAACGTGGTGTCACCCAGCGTGAACGACGGCCGCGGGTGGTGGGTCAGGACGAAGACCGGGGTGTGGAACGGCGGCTCGTCGCCCCACCAGCCCTGCCACTCGTGGTCGGTCCACGGGCCGCGCTGCGGGCCGAACTTGTTGCGGCCCATGATCTCGGCGCCGATGTTCTGCGCGAAGTCACGCGTGAAGTAGTCGTCGAGGCCTCGGCTGCCACCGGGTTCGGTGCGGTTGGGCCAGCTCGCGGTGGCGCCGGCCCAGCTGAACAGCCGCCACGGGTCGACGCCGTCACCGAACGGCTGGTCGAGGCGCTGGTTCTCCCCCGCGCCGATCCCGTCGATCGAGACGCCGAAGTTCTGCACTCGCAGCAATTGAGTCATGTAGGTGAAGACTCCTCTGGCAGGCCGAACTCATCGCTAGTTTCGTGCGGACTTGTGCAGCTCCCGCAGCGCGCGCACGGACGAGACGGCGTACTCGCGGTCCACGGCCTGCACGGCCATCACCGAGATGTACTCGTCCTCCGGCAGCTCCAGGCGGGCCCACGCGGCACCGTCCGGGAAGCTCACCGAGAGCACGTCCTTCCACTCGAAGTGGTGAGACGTCACGACGTTGCGCACGTCGACACCCGAGGCGTCGGCGGTGACGCGCGGGCGGGTCAGCAGCAGCACGCCGCCCGCCAGCAGGACGCCCAGGACGATCATGGCGACCTGGTCGGAGGCGCGGAAGATCACGCCGGTCGGGGTGTTGCCCAGCAGCAGCCCGACGACGGTGAACACGGCGACCAGGCCGATCGCGCACGCCCACGCGACGCGGCGGATCTTCTTGGGACGCAACACCAGGACGGTCACTCGAAACCCCGCTCGGTCCACGGCTGACGCAGGCCGCGCAGCACCAGCGCGGTGTCGATCGCGGCCACGGTCGCCTCGTAACCCTTGTCCTCCACCGAGTCCGGCAGACCGGAACGGGCGATCGCCTGCTCTTCGGTGTTGCACGTCAGCACGCCGTTGCCGACCGGCGTCGACTCGTCCAGCGCGACGCGCGTGAGCCCGTCGGTCACCGAGTCGCACACGTACTCGAAGTGCGGGGTGCCGCCGCGGATCACCACACCCAGCGCGACGACGGCGTCGTGGTGACGCGCGAGCTCCTGCACCACAACGGGAAGCTCGATCGCACCCGCCACGCGCACGACGGTCGTGTCGACGCAACCGGCGTCCTCGGCGGCTTTGAGCGCACGCTCGAGGAGCTGGTCGGTGATCTTGCTGTTCCAGCGCGTCGCGGCGATCGCGACGCTCAGGCCCTTGCCGTCGAGCTGAGTCTGCTCTGGACGGCCCTCGCCGCTCATTCCTGGTCCTCCGTAGCGGAAACAACGGCCTCGTACTGTTCCAGCTGGTTCAGCTCGTGGCCCATCCGGTCGCGCTTGGTGCGCAGGTACCGCAGGTTCTCCGGGTTCGGGGAGATCGGCAGCGGCACCCGGTCCAGCACCCGCAGACCGTATCCCGCCTCCAGTCCGACGCGCTTGGCCGGGTTGTTCGTGAGCAGCCGCATGGACTTGATGCCCAGCTCGACGAGGATCTGCGCGCCCGTGCCGTAGTCGCGCGCGTCGGCGGGCAGGCCCTGCGCCAGGTTCGCGTCCACGGTGTCCGCGCCCTGGTCCTGCAGCTGGTAGGCCTGCAACTTGTGCATCAGGCCGATGCCGCGGCCCTCGTGGCCGCGCATGTACAGCACGACACCACGTCCTTGTGCCGCAACGGCTTCCATCGCCGCGTCGAGCTGCGGGCCGCAGTCGCAGCGCAGCGAGCCGAGGACGTCGCCGGTGAGGCACTCGGAGTGCACGCGCACCAGCACGTCCTCGCCGTCACCGATGTCGCCGTACACCAGCGCGACGTGTTCGATGCCGTCGAGCAGGCTGTCGTAGCCGACGGCCGTGAACACGCCGTGCGCGGTCGGGATCCGGGCCTCCGCCACGCGTTCGACCTGGGTCTCGACCCGGCGGCGGTACGCGATCAGGTCCGCGATGGTGATGATCGCGAGGTCGTGGTCCGCGGCGAACACCTCGAGCTCGTCGCGGCGGGCCATGTCGCCCTCGTCCTTCTGCGACACGATCTCGCAGAGCACGCCGGCGGGGGACAACCCGGCCAGGCGCGCCAGGTCGATGGCGGCCTCGGTGTGGCCAGGACGGCGCAGCACGCCGCCTGCCTTGGCGCGCAACGGCACGACGTGGCCGGGACGGTTGAAGTCGCTGGCCTTCGAGGTCGGGTCGGCGAGCAGCCGGATCGTGCGGGCGCGGTCCGCGGCCGAGATGCCGGTGCTGACGCCTTCGCGCGCGTCGACGGTGACCGTGTAGGCGGTGCCGCGCACGTCCTGGTTCGTGTGGAACATCGGCGGCAGGTCGAGCCGGTCGCAGTCGGGCTCGGTGAGCGGCACGCAGATGTAGCCGGACGTGTAGCGCACCATGAACGCGAGCAGCTCCGGCGTCGCCTTCTCGGCGGCGAAGATCAGGTCGCCCTCGTTCTCGCGGTCCTCGTCGTCGACCACGACCACGGGCCGTCCGGCGGCGATGTCCTTGATCGCCCGCTCGATCTGAGCGAAGTCGGTGCTCACTGGGTCTCCTCGCCCGCGATGGCCCGCAGGTGCGGGACGGCCAGTCGTTCAACGTACTTCGCCAGCACGTCGACCTCCAGGTTCACGACGGAACCCGGCAGCCGGTGCCCGAGCGTGGTGAGGTCGAGCGTGGTGGGGATCAGGCTCACGGAGAACTGGTCCTCCGACACGCTCACGACCGTCAGCGACACGCCGTCGACCGTGATCGAGCCCTTCTCCACGACATAACGGGCGAGCTTGGGCGGCAGTCCGATGTGGACGATCTCCCAGTGCTCGGCCTTCTCCCGCGAGAGAATCGTGCCGACGTCGTCGACGTGGCCCTGCACGATGTGGCCGCCGAGGCGCTGGCCGACCGCGGCCGCGCGCTCCAGGTTGACCTTGTCCCCCGCGGCGACCTTCGCGAGGCTGCTGCGCACGAGGGTCTCGCGCATCACGTCGGCGGTGAAGGTGTTGTCCTCGACCTCCACGACGGTGAGGCAGACGCCGTTCACCGCGATGGAGTCGCCGTGCTTCGCGTCGCTGGTCACGATCGGTCCGGCGATGCGGATCCGTGCCGCGTCGGGCAGGTCCTGCGTCGCGACCACGTGGCCGAGTTCCTCGACGATCCCGGTGAACACCGCTCCTCCTAAATTTGCGGAACCGCGCTGATCCGCAAGTCCGGTCCGCTCATGGTGACGTCTTCGACGGTCAACCGGACAGCGTCCGTGATGGTTGACACGCCCGCGTCCAGCACCGCCGCGGGGCCGTCCCCGAGCAGCGTGGGCGCGATGTATGCGAGCACGCGGTCGATCCTCCCAGCACGCCAGAACGCGCCGGCCACAGTTGGACCGCCTTCCAGCAGCACGTCGACGACCCCCTGCCCGGCGAGCACGGCCAGGACCTCGTCCGGGTCGTGCGTCCGCACGTGCAGCGCGGTGTGCCGGAGCCTGGCGCCGTCCGGCAGGTCGCTCATGCCCACGACCACGGGCAACGGCTGGCGGGGCAACGGCATTCCGTCATCGTCCCTCGCCGTGAGCGCCGGGTCGTCCTTCTTGACCGTGTTGGTGCCGACGATGATGGCGTCGAGCTTCGCGCGCATGCCGTGAACCTCCTTGCGGGAGGTCTCCGAGCTGATCCACTGGCTGGTGCCATCTCGCGCCGCGATCCGGCCGTCCAGTGACGCCGCGTACTTCCACGTGACGTGTGGACGTCCCGTGCGCGCGTAGTGCAGCCACGCGCGCAGTGGACCGTTGCTGACCTCGTCTGCGAGTAGACCACTCTCGACCGTGATGCCGGCTTCTTCGAGACGTCGCGCACCGCCCGCAGCCCTGGGGTTCGGGTCGCTCACAGCGTGGATGACGTGCTTGATGCCGGCTTCCGCGAGCGCTTCGGTGCACGGCGGCGTGCGACCGAAGTGCGAGCACGGCTCGAGCGTGACCACGGCCGTGCCGCCCTGTGCCTTCGTGCCGGCTTCCTTGAGCGCCATCACCTCGGCGTGCGGGCCGCCGGGCGGTTGGGTGCCGCCGAAGCCAACCGCTTTGCCGTGTTCGTCCAGGATGACGCAGCCGACCGGCGGGTTGGGGCTGGTGGAGCCTCGCACCCGTTCGCTCTCCGCGATGGCGAGCACCATCGCGTCCTCGGGCGTCACGTGGTCCTGATTCCCTGGGCTCCGGCTGCCTGGGCGCGCAGTGCCTCGACCGCCTTGCCGGGGTCGGCGGCGTCGTACACGGCGGACCCGGCGACGAAGCAGTCCACACCGGCCTGCGCGGCCTGTTCGATGGTGTCGGCGTTGATGCCGCCGTCGATCTCCACGAGCAGCTTGAGGTGCCCGGTGTCGACGAGGTGGCGGGCCTGGCGCACCTTCTTGAGGACGTCGGCCATGAAACTCTGCCCGCCGAAGCCCGGCTCGACCGACATCACCAGCAGCGTGTCGTAGTGCTTGAGCACGTCGACGTACGGCTCGAGCGGCGTGCCGGGCTTGATGCTCAAGCCCGCCTTGCTGCCCGCGGCTTTGAGGTTCTTGGCCAGCGCGACGGGGTCCTGCGCGGCCTCGACGTGCACCGTCACGTTGTACGCGCCCGCCTCGGCGTACCCGATGGCCCAGCGGTCCGGGTCGTCGATCATGAGATGGCAGTCGATCGGGATGTCGGTGACCTTGAGCAGCGACTTCACCACGGGCAGGCCGAGCGTCAGGTTCGGCACGAAGTGGTTGTCCATGACGTCGACGTGGATCCAGTCCGACGTGGGCACCGCGGCGAGCTCGTCGGCGAGGCGCGCGAAGTCGGCGGACAGGATGCTGGGGGCGATCATCGGCGTGTGGACCACAAGGGTGAAGTCTAGGTGTCCAGCAGGTCGGGAAGCCTGCCGGGAGCCTCGTCGGTGACGCGCCTAACTCGCGTGCTCGCGCGCGACGTCCGCGAACTTCAGCGGCGCCGCTTCGAGCGCGTCCCTCGCCGCGACGATCTTCGGGGGAATGCTGACCGGTCACCCGCCAGGGAGCCTGGGTGCCTCCTCGAACCGCTCGACCGACTACGCCGCGTCGGCCAGGTTCACCCGATGCGCGGCTTCGAGCTCGTCCGGCCCCAGAATCGCGGGCGCGATGACGAATCTCGCCTCAGGCCGCGTTACGGCTCGAGCAGGTCGAGCAGCGCGGCCGGCGGTTCGTCGGTGATGATCACGCCCGCCCGGGTGAGCGTCGCGATGTGCGTGTCCCACATGGGGTGACGGCGCTTGTCCGCGTTGGCGTGGGGCCTGACGACGACCTTGCAGCTCTCGACGCCGATGGCCTCGTTCAACGCGGTCAGCGCCTGGTTGTCGCCGATGCCCAGGGCCAGCTTGGCCACGGAGTTCGCGCTGGCCGGGGCGAAGATGAACGCGTCCGGCGTCGGGTAGGGCTTGGGCTGGCTCGGCATGCGCGGGTTCCAGCGGATCTCCAGGTCCGTGAGGGCTTGGAGCTCGTCGAGCTCGCCCGCCTCCTCGAACCACGGGACGACCGCCGGGGTGAGGGTGATGGCCAGGCGCCAGCCGCGTCGCGCCGCCGGTTCGGCGAGGTCGGTGCGGAACCAGGTCTCGACGCCGCCGCAGCCTGACGCGACCAGTCCGAGCAGCCCACGTGTCATGTGGACGATCTTAGGTCGGGTGGTCCGGTGAGCGCCGCCGGCTGTTCCACTCCGCGCGATATCCGTTCTGCGCCAACAGGTTCCGCACGGTCGGCTTTCCCCGCTCCCGACATGCCGGGCACCGGGATCATGGGCGTCCGCACCACCGGCTCATCACTCGAACCGGTGAACCCGTAGCCATCCCACCCCGATACGGGCCGACGGAGCCCGAACCTGTCAGACCCCGTCGCTAACGTCATTCCCGAGCGCTCAAACAGGCCGTCGCAGCACCGAGCAGAACATCGCGTCGGTGCCGTGCAGATGAGGCCAGAGCTGGACGTGCGGCCCTTCCCCGAGGTCCGGAACTCCCGGGAAGAACTCCCGCGTGTCCAGCACTTCGGCCCCCGTCCGCCGCGCGACGTCCGTCACGATCCCGACGGTTTCAGAGAGATGAGGTGAGCACACGACATAAGCCACGACGCCGCCAGGACGCACCAGTCGCAACGCCTCGGTGAGCAGCTCGCGCTGCAGCTTCGTGAGCGTGCCGACGTCGGCGGGCTGGCGCCTCCACCGCGCCTCCGGGCGCCTGCGCAGCGCACCGAGACCGGTGCAGGGCGCGTCGACCAGGACGCGGTCGAACGCCCCTTCGACGAAGTCGGTCTCGAGGCCGTCGGCCACGTGCACGGTCACCGGCAGGCCTGAGGTGAGCTTGCGCACGAGCTCGGCGCGGTGGGGTGCCTTCTCGACGGCGATCAGCTCGCCGCCTTCGATGCCGACCAGTGCGGCGAGCAGCGCGGCCTTGCCGCCGGGGCCCGCGCAGAGGTCCAGCCAGCGGTCGTCAGTGCCCTCCAGTGGCGCGCGCGTGAGGGCCAGTGCGCACAGCTGGCTGCCCTCGTCCTGCACGTGGGCGAGGCGTTCCCGGACGGGCTCGAGATCGCCCGGGTCGCCCGCCCCGGCCTCCAGGTGCACGCCGTAAGGCGAGTACGGCGCCACTTCGCCGCCCGTGATGGCGGCGAGCTCGTCGGCGCTCACCTCGCCAGGACGTGCCACCAGGTGCACGGCCGGCCGTGCATCGTCGGCCTCGAGGGCTCGCTTCAGCGGCTCTTCACGGCTGCCGAGGGCCTCCGCGAACGCCTGCGCGATCCAGCGCGGGTGGGCGTGGGTGAAGGCGAGATTGCCGATCGGGTCGGTGTCCGGGTCGGGCGCGAGCTCGTCGACCCAGGCGGCCTCGTCCTGCTCGGCGATCCGGCGCAGGACGGCGTTGACGAAGCCGGCGATCCCCGAGCCGAGCTCGGCCCGCACGAGGTCGACGGTCGAGGCGACCGCGGCGTGCGAAGGAATCCGCGTGCGCAGCAGCTGATACGCACCGAGCCGCAGCGCGTCGAGCGCTGAACCGTCCACTTCGGACAGCGGGCGGTCGGAGCACGCCTCGATGACGGCGTCGAGCAGCCCTTGGGCTCGCGCCGCACCGTAGGTGAGCTCGGTGGCCAGCGCGGCATCACGGCCAGTGATGCGGCGCTCGCGCAACATCTGCGGCAGCACGAGGTTCGCGTACGCGTCGCGCTGCCGCACCGCCCGCAACGTCTCCAGCGCGGCAAGGCGTGCCGGGTCCTCCACGGGCGGCCGTGCGGGCCCGGTACGCCGGCGCGGCGGGTGCGGCCTGCGCGGACGGGACGGCTTGGAGGCTCCTCGCGAGTAGCCGGTCATGCGATGCACTCTCCTGCTGCGGCACGACCAACGCGCGCCAAGTTCGTGTCTGCCGGCAAGCGTCCGAACGCCATGCCCCGGCACTGCTTCTCACCGTCACGAGCGAGCCTCAAGCCCAACTCACCACGGCAACTGTCCATCCGACCACTACGTCCCGGCCCTGTCCACACGCGAGCATGCGCGACAGCACCACACCCCGAGGAGGCACCAACCAACAACCGGCCTGCCGCGCCACCGCCATACGCCCTGCTGGCGTGAGTGAGCCACACACCCATCCCGGCACGAGGGCGGCTCGTCCGGCCGGTGTGAGCCGGCCTCGGTCCACGCCGGTCTTGCGCGGGCTCGGCAACGCCACACCTCGACTCCGCAGCAGCCAACGACCCGCTCGGCACCGTGCTACGGCCCTGCGCCCGATCCACCGGGGCCAGACCCGCTGCTGCCCGCACCTCGGCAGCCGGGGCGATGCCGCGCGTCCTGGTCGTGGAGCGCCTCATTCGATGCGCTCCCCCGCCTCGATGCGCACGCCGCGTGCCCAATCGGTGGCGGCCATGCGCTTCTTGCCCTGCGCCTGGACCTCGCCGAGGGCCACGGCGGTGGTCGCCGTGCCCACGAGCACGCGCTTGCGTTCGACGAGCACCTCGCCCGCGGGCAGGGTCACGTCGTCCACGGGCGTGACGGGGCCGAGCTTCAACCGCTCGCCCCGGAACTCGGCCCACGCGCCGGGTTCCGGCGTGACCGCACGGGCGAGGCGGTCGACGGCCACGGCGGGCGTCCGGAAATCGAGGCGCGCGTCCTCGACGGTGATCTTGGCGGCGTACGTGACGCCGTCCTGGGGCTGCTCGACGGCGCGCAGGGTGCCGTCCTCGATGCCGTCCACAGTGGACAGCAGCAGGTGGGCGCCGGACTCGGACAGCCGGGTCAGCAGGTCGCCGGAGGTGTCGCGGTCGCGGACCTTCTCGGTCACGACGCCGAACACCGGGCCCGCGTCGAGCTCGCGGACGATGCGGAACGTCGAGGCGCCCGTGATGTCGTCTCCGTTGCGCACCGCGGCCTGCACCGGCGCGGCGCCGCGCCAGGCCGGGAGCACGGAGAAGTGGAGGTTGACCCAGCCGAACCGGGGGATGTCGAGCGTCCGCTGCGGCAGCAGGTTGCCGTAGGCCACGACCGGGCACAGGTCGGGCTCGAGTGCGCGCAGGCGGTCCAGGAACTCGGGCTCGCCCGCCTTCGCGGGCGTCAGCACCTCGATGCCGGCCGAGTCGGCCAGGGCGGCCACCGGGGAACGTTCGAGACGGCGGCCCCGGCCGGAGGGGGCGTCGGGGCGGGTGACCACGGCGACGACGTCGTGGCGGGGAGAGTCGATGAGGGCGCGCAGCGAGGGCAGTGCGACCTCGGGCGTACCGGCGAACACGAGTCGCATGGTCAGCTGGACCTGCCGAAGAGTGGGTGCGGGCTCTGCTTCAAGGTGGGGACCGTACCGTCGAACCACTCGGCCTGCCGGATTTCCTTCATGGCCAGCTTGCGGGTGTCGGCGTCGAGGCGGTCGAGGAAGAGCACGCCGTCGAGGTGGTCCGTCTCGTGCTGGATGCAGCGGGCCAGCGTCTCGGTGCCTTCGACCTCGACGGGCTCACCGTGCATGTTCCAGCCCTTGGCCACGACGTGCAGGTGGCGCTTGCAGTCCCACGACATGCCGGGGATGGACAGGCAGCCCTCGGGGCCTTCCTGCATCTCCTCGCCAACCACGTCCCAGGTCGGGTTGACGAGGTGTCCCGCGAAGCCGTCGCAGTGGTAGGTGAACACCCGCAGCCCGACACCGAGCTGAGGCGCGGCGAGTCCCGCTCCGCCCGCGTCCTGCATCGAGTCCCACAGGTCCTTGACGAGGGTGCGCAGTTCCTTGTCGAAGTCGGCGACCTCGACGGCGGGGGTGCGCAGCACCGGGTCGCCGAACAGGCGGATGGGTTGGACGGTCAACGCAGTGCTCCTCGTGGTGGACTGGAGGCCAGTCTACGAGGAGCGCGGTCAGTGCTCGGACGCGCTGCCGAGGAAGATCACGCCCACCAGCGCCACGAGGAAGTGGCCGGTGAACCGCAATGCCGTCAGCACCGGGCGCACCAGCGCGTGGAAGTTGAGGTGGGCTGCCGGGGCGCTGGTGAAAGTGTGCGTCGTCATGACACGAACTATGCCGTTCGCGCAGGTCAGCCCGCATCGGCTCGCAGTATCGAGACCACGTCAGCCCGAGGTAGGAAGATCACCCGCACCACTCGGCCAGAAGGTGGACACCTCCAGGTCATGAGGCTGATGCGACCGAGCTGGGCGGGGCGGCCGCCGTGCCCGACGACGCCCAAACCTGGCGCGCTCCGAGTTCCGCCGCAAGGCCAGCCGTCGAACGCCTCCCCCGCGGCGCACGGGCGGCCGTCGAGCTCGTCCTGCTCGGCGAGCGGCGGGCGGCCCGGCGGCAGCGGCGTGCGGCTGTCCTTCGACGTCCTGCACGTCACAGCCCGCAACGCTGATAATCAGATCGTCTACGTCGGCGGCGTTGCCTAGTGTCGGGACACATGACCTGGACGGCACCGGAAGTAGAACTGCCCGACGAACCCTTCCTCGGCCCAGACCGCCCGATGCTGGAAACGTGGCTGGACCGCCATCGCGCCACCTTCCTGCAGAACTGCGCGGGCCTGACCGGCGAGCAGCTCGCCACGGCCTCCACGCCCCCGTCCAACCTGACCCTGCTGGGCCTGATCCGGCACCTGACCGACGTGGAGCGCGTCTGGTTCCGCGTCCGCATAGCGGGCGAGGACGTCAAAGCTCGCTACAGCGAGCCTCCCAACTGGGACGCCGCTTTCGAGCACCTCGACCCGCACCGCGCCGAGTCCGAGTACGCCGACCTCGTCGCCGAAATGGCCGAGGCCCGCGCGGCCGTGGCCACGCGAGACCTCGACGACACCTTCGTGCACGCGCGGTGGGGCAAGATGTCGGTGAGGTGGGCCTACATCCACATGATCGAGGAGTACGCGCAGCACAACGGCCACGCCGATCTCATCCGCGAAGCCGTCGACGGCCGCACGAACAAGTAGCGCGGGTCCGAAGCACCTCGTGAGCGCGGAGATGCTCTTCCCCGCGTCGAAACGACCGCAGGCCCGGAGTTCTCCGGGCCTGCGGTCTTTTCGTGCGGTGGTTCTCAGCCCACCCACACCACGCGGGCGGCGCCTCCGCCGCGCCGCGTCGGTTCGGCCACTGCTCGCCAGCGGCCGTCCTTCGCGCGTTCGACGGCCGTGGCGGCGCCGATTTCGGCGTTCTGGCTGAAGGTGTGGCCGATGGCCTGCAGGCCCCGGGTGGTCGCGGCGGCGATGAACTCCGCCTCGGCCGGGGTGGTGGCCGCGTTGCGCTGGGAGGCGCGCGGGGCGGCGACGGCGTCACGCAGGGACATGTTGCGGTCCAGGCGTCCCGTCAGGATCTGGGTGACTGTGGTGATGATGGTCGAGCCGCCCGGCGAGCCGACGGCCAGCTGGACCTTGCCGTGGTCGAGCACGATGGTCGGGGCCATGGACGAGCGCGGGCGCTTGCCGGGGCCGGGGAGGTTCGGGTGCGGGACGCCGGCGGTCGGGGCGACGAACTCGAAGTCGGTGAGCTCGTTGTTGAGCAGGAAGCCGCGGCCGGGGACGACGATGCCGCTGCCGCCCTCCGCCTCGATGGTCAGCGTGTAGGCGACGACGTTGCCCCAGCGGTCGGCGACCGTCAGGTGCGTGGTGCGTTCGGCGTCTTCGCGCAGGTTCGACAGGCCCGCGGTGGCCTCGCAGGGCTTGGGGTTGGCCGGGTCGGCGGCCGGTTGCGGGGCGAGCAGGACGGCGTCGGGCTTGATCAGGCACGCGCGGGTGTCAGCGAACTTCTGCGAGAGCAGGCCGTCGGTCGGCACGCGGGAGAAGGCCGGGTCGCCCACCCAGCGCAGGCGGTCGGCGAAGGCGAGCTTCGTCGACTCGATGAAGTGGTGCAGGTACTGGACGTCGCTGGCCTTCGACAGGTCGGTCGACTCGAGGATGTTCAGGGCCTCGCCGACGGTGGTGCCGCCGGACGACGGCGCGGCCATGCCGTAGACGTCGAGGCCGCGGTAGCGGGTGTGCGTGGGCTCGCGGCGTTCGACCTGGTAGCGGGCCAGGTCGGAGATCTCCATGGCGCCCGCGCGGACGTTCCGGGTCGAGCCGGGTGCGACCGGGGGCTTCTGGACGGTCTGCACGAGTTCGCGGCCGACCGCGCCGCCGTAGAGGGAGGCGAGCTCGGTGCGGGCCAGCTCGCGGTAGGTGTCGGCGAGCTGCGGGTTGCGGAACGTGCTGCCCACCGCCGGCGGCTGCCCGCCCGGCAGGTAGAGGTCGCGGGTCGAGGTGAAGTCGGCGAAGCGGGCGGCGTTGTTCGCGATCTGGGTGTTGAACGTCTGGTCGACGACGAAACCGCGCCGCGCCAACGCTTCCGCGGGCGCCATGGCCTCGCGCAGGTTCAGCGAGCCCCACTTGCGAAGAGCCTGCTGCCACGTCTTGGGCGTGCCGGGAACGCCGACGGACAGGCCGCTGGTCATGGCCTCGGCGAACGGCAACGGCGTGCCGTTCTCGACGAAGAGCTGGTCGGTCGCCGCACGCGGGGCGGTCTCACGTCCGTCCAGAGTGGACACGCGATGGGTGCGGGCGTCGTAGTAGACGAAGAAGCCTCCGCCTCCGATGCCCGCGGAGAACGGGTCGGTCACGCCGAGCGCGGCAGCGGTGGCGACGGCGGCGTCGACGGCGTTGCCACCTCGGCGGAGCACGTCGATGCCGATCTGGGACGCGTCGGGGTCCACGCTGGAGACTGCGCCTCCCCAGCCGACCTGTTCGGGCACGCGCAAAGGTGTTTCCGCCGCGCCTGCCTGAGCAGGGGCGACCAGTACGACGGAGAGCGTCAGGGCGGCGACCGTTCGCAACATGCGTGTTCTTCTACTCCGTTGTGACCGGATGGCAACACCCCTTGAGGAAGGCCTAAGGTGCGGAGGTGATCGATCTTGACCGGTTGCGAACGGATTTCGCGAACACCCCGCTCGACGAGGCCGACCGCGAGGACGCGCTGCGCATGCTCCTGCGCGACCGCCGCGAAGGCGACGCCGACCTGCTGCGTCACCTCCTCGCCGCGGAGACCGCCGCGCACCACGAGGGCTGGGGTCTGAGCGAGGCGATGGGCCTCGCCGCGCTGCTGCTCGCGGAGTGCGGCCGCGAGGAGGACGTCTGGACGCTGTGGGAGGCCAAGAACGCCTCCTTCGACACCATGGCGGGCCTCGACGGCTTCCTGCTGTTCCCGGCGGGGATCGCGGGCACGACGGCGCACGTGATCGCCAGCGAGGACCATCCGGAGCGCGGCGACCTGATGACGTACATGAGCGAGTACCTGGAGTACGAGAAGCTCACCGACGAGGAGATCCGCTCGCACGTCGCGAACCTGCGCTCCTACTACGAAAACTGACCTGCCACCGAGATCGGCGCGGGGCCTACAGCACTTCGAGCGGATCGAGTTTGATGCGCACCAGCTCCTGTTCCTTCCGGGCTGTCCGCACGGCCTGCGCCTCGGCCAGGACTGCGGCCAGCTGGCGGCCTTCGTTGCGGGCGACCCGGACCAGCGCCCGTTCCTTGGTCTCGTCGTCGCCCAGCGGCACCGGTCCGAGGATCTCACCGGTGGGCGGCAGGTGCAGCTCGTCGAGCAGGGCGTTGACCGCGTCCGGGGTGCCGTCGACGGTCGCCATCCGCACGGCGGGCGGGAACCCGAGCTCGGTCCGCGCGGCGAGTTCGGTGGCGGCGTGCCACACGGGATCCCAGCGCACGAGGGCCTGCACCGGCGTCAGCGAGGAGTCCGCGATGACGACGACGCGTCCGTTGCCCGGACGGATGAGTCCCGCGGCCGTCATCCACCGCCGCAGTGCTTCCTCCGAGGCCCTGAGGTCGGCCCGGCCCAGCAACGCCCAGCCGTCGAGCAGCAGCACCGCGCCGTAGCCGCCCTCGGCGACGGGTTCGGCGCCCGGCGTCGCCACGACCAGCGCGGGCTTGCCCGGCACCTTGGTGAGGACCTCGTCGGCGCCGCTGGTCCGCACCGGATACCCCGGGAACGCCCGCCCCAGCTCCTCCGCCGTGCGCCGGGCACCGATGATCTGGCCGCGCAGCCTGCGGGACCCGCACGTCGGGCACCGGAAACTGGCCTCCGTCGCCGCGCACCACCGGCAGTAAGCGGGCTTGGGCAGCCCCTCCTCGGTACCGCCGGGCAACGCGAGCGGCCCCGCACACCTGCGGCAGCGAGCTGGCCCCCGGCACTGCCCGCACGCCAGCGCGGGCACGTAGCCGCGGCGCGGTACCTGGATGAGAACAGGCGAGTCGGCCAGGGCGAACCGGGCGGCGTCGAAGGCGATGGACGGCAGGCGCGCGGTACGGGCGGCGGGGTCCTTGACGTCCTGCCACTCGTTGTCGCCCACCGACACCACGCGCGGCGCCACAGCACGCAGCGTCTCCCGGGAAGCCACGATCTCGTGCGCCCAGCCCGTCTCGACCAGCACCTGAGCCTCGGCGGTCCGGGCGAACCCACCGATCAGCAACGCCGCACCGGACATGTGCGCGCGCTGCACCAGGACATCGCGCACGTTCGGGTACGGCGACCGCTGCTCGACGTGGAGGTCGTCGCCGTCGTCCCACACGACGAGCAGCCCGGGATCCTTGATCGGGGCGAACGCGGTGGCGCGGGTGCCGACCACGACCCTGGCGACCCCTCGGCGCACAGCTAGCCAGCGCTTGTAGCGCTCCGACGGCCCGAGGTCGGCGGAGAGGGTGACCACGCCTTCGATGAGCCGGCCGCACGCCTCGGCGACGCGGGCGAGGTCGCGGTGGTCGGGCACGACGATGACGACCCCCCGCCCGGTGGACGCGACCGCGGCAGCGGCTTCGGCCAGTCGCGCGGGCCAGTCTTCGGACGGAAGCGCTTGCCAGACGGCGTGGGCGGGGCGGCCGGTGCGGAGGGCTTCGAGATATTTGGGGCCGCGGGGGTAGCGGGACCAGGCATCGGCGGGGACCGGGGGCAGCTGGGAACGCGCGGGGCCCGCCGAGGGCTCCGCGGAGGTGCCGGACGAGGCTGCGGAAACGGCGCCGGATGGCTCAGCTGATGGCTCGTCCGCAGACGATGCTGGGGCCGCGAGCGAGGACGGGGACGAGGCAGAGGCCGCTGGGGGCGCGGGGGCTGCTGGGGAGCCCGCGGAGACGCCGGACGAAGCTGTGGAAACGACGCCGGATGGCTCGGGTGATGGCTCGTCCGCAGACGATGCCGAGACCGCGCGCGATGCCGGGGCAGGCGCCAGGGGCGGGGCCGCTGGAGATGCTGAGGGCGCGGACGATGCCAGGTCGGCGAGCGGTATTGGGGCTGCGAAAGACACCGGGGCCACAGGCGAAGGTGGGCTGGCCGGCGATGCTGGGTCAGCTGGCGTTGGGTCGACCAGTGCTGAATCCGCTGGCGGTGGGCCGGCTGCTGGCGGGCCAACTGCTGGTGCTGGACCCGCGGGTGCTGGACCCCCTGCTGCCGGACCCGCTGGTGCTGGACCCCCTGCTGCTGGGGCCGCTGCTGCCGGACCTGCTGCTGGGGCCGAGGAGTCGTCCGGCGATCCGCCCGGCGCCGCGAGGGCGGGGTCAGCGGAGGCGTCGGCGGCACCACCAGCCTCGGTGTCGGCGGGCGACGACTGCACCGCCTCGGCCGAAGGCGGAGTGGGCTCCGCGTCCGGTGAGGCGAGGGGCGGCGTCGGGGCGGCTCCTACCCAGGCCGGGTCCTGGGGCAGGGGTGCCGGGGCGGGTGAGGCGGCGGCTTCGGCTCGGGCGTGGCGGGGTGGGATGGCCAGGCGCAGGACGTCGATCATGCCGCCCGCGTACCGGTCGGCGATGGCTCGGGCCAGGGCGGCGATCTCCGGTGCCAGGACTGGTTCGGGTGACACGACCTTTTCGATGAAGGCCAGCTTCTTGCCGTAGTCGGAGGTTTCGGTGCGTTCCAGGAGGTAGCCGTCGACCAGCTGGCCGGCGAAGCGGACGCGGACACGGCAGCCCGGCTGGGCGGCTGTGTCCAGTTCGGACGGAACCGCGTAGTCGAAGGGGCGGTCGAGGTGGGCCAGCGGCACGTCCACCACGATGCGGGCGACCGGCAGCTCGGCCGCGGGGACTCGTTCGCCCCGTCTTGCCCCGGTCTTCTCGCTCATGCTCTTGGTCTATCAGACAGGTCCGACAGTCACGCGTCGCGCCTCACCGAACTGGTGAAGCTCGCCACGAGAACAACGAGTCAGCCGGAGATCGACTCCTGGCCGTTCTCGATGTGACCGCACAGCCGGCGCCGGAACGCGGGCTCCTCCTCCACCGTCACGGTCAGGTCGTACCAGCCGGAGTTCATGACGGTCAGCCACGGGATCACGTGTCGATGGCCCGGACGCACGGCGTAGCGACGACGACCCAGCACGAACGTCAGCCGCGACGACCCGGTGTTCTCGAAGGTCAACGTCAGCACACGGCTGTATCCGCGCACCGACGACGACACGCGCGCACAGTCAGAAGACGACCCGGCGAACTCGCGGCGGAACCCGTTCGGGCCGAGCAGCACGAGGTCGTGATCACCAGCGAGCTCAACGGAAGCAGATGAAGCAACGTCGAAGTGCTGCGGCAGGGAGAACTGCCCCGAGTACGGGTACAGAGCGAAGTGCACGGACGCAGACCCGGAGTTGGTCATCTCCAACCTCGACCCGCGCAACGACGCGTCAGGCTGGTACGGCAGAGCGCGCGCACGTCTCCGTCCAGCCTCCTGCTCCGGCATCTTCTGCGACGAAGGCGGCGCGGGACGCCACCGCGGCGTCGCGGGCGGCGCCGGCGCGGGCTCCCCTACCTCGGGCCACGTCCGGCGCCGGTCGAAGTCGAACGTCGAGGTCAGGTCGCCGGTGACGGTCCGGCGCCACGCGGAGATCTCTTCCGACCGCACCCCGGTCCACTTCTCCAGGAACTGCGTCATCGACGTGTGGTCGAACACCTGCGAACACACGTATCCGCCAACGGACCACGGCGAGACGACCGTCATCGGCACGCGCGCACCCAACCCCAACGGCCGGTCACCCACGTACTCGTCAGCAACGGACAAAGGCGGGCGCGGCGGCGGCACGTGGTCGTAGAAGCCGTCGTTCTCGTCGTAGGTGATGAACAGGACCGTGGACTCCCACACGTCCTGACGAGAAGCCAACGCATCGAGCACCTGATAGGTGATCGAGGCCGACGCAGCGGGAGAAGAGGCGCCTGGGTGCTCGGAGTCCACAGAGGACGGGACCAGGTACGACACGGCGGGCAGACTGCAGGCAGCAACGTCCGCCCGGAACGCCTCGCCCAGCCCACCGGGCCGGACCCGCTGCAGTCCCCGCGAGTACAGCGACTTCTCGGCAGCGGTCAGCGAGGACAGGTCGAGAGAACCGATCAGCGCCGGGTCACCGGTGCCGTACAGCTTGTCCAGCGACTTGAACCCCGCCGGCAGCACCTTGCGCGCGATCTCCTTGAACCGCACGAAGAACTCCAGGTTGTTGTCCTGGAAGTTGTCCCACTCCTGGTACACCCGCCACGACTTCCCGGCCGCTTCGAGGCGCTCGGGATAGGTCTTCCAGGCGTACCCGGCGTGGTTGTCCTCGTTGTAGGCCGCGTTCCCGGTCGCACGCCCACCAGTCGGCTCGAACCCGGTGTACCCGGACACCCAGTAGTTCCGGTTCGGCGACGTCGAGGAAGGCACCGAACAGTGGTACGCGTCGCACAGCGTGAAGGTGTCGGCAAGTTCGTAGTGGAACGGGATGTCCTGCCGCGTGTAGAACGCCATCGTCGCCGCGGTCTTGGCCGGCACCCAGTTGTCGTTCCACCCGCCGCGCAACGCCGTGTGCCCGCCGTTCCAGCTGTGGTCCAGGTCGCCGATGTACTGGATGTCCCGCCCGGACGCCGCCTCCCGCACCGGGAACGGCAGCACGCCGGACTGCGAGAACACGCCGCGAAGAGCATTACGGTCCGAGAACCCGCGCACGCCCCGCAACGACCCGTAGTAGTGGTCGAACGAACGGTTCTCCTGCATCAACAGCACGACATGCTTGATCGCCCGCAACCCTCCCGCACGCGGCTCGCGGGCCAACGCGGCGTACACCGACGGCGGCAGCAGCGTGCCGGCTCCAGCAGCAGCGACGGCAGCCATGAACCCACGGCGAGAAAGCGACATGGATGCAGTTTCTAGTCTCAGCACGTGACGCGGAACCGACCCACGTATGAACAAAGGCCCCGGACGAGCCGGGGCCTCGTTCACACTCACAGTCAGGGTGCGGCGATCGCGGCCGCCACACTCGCCTGAACGTTCAGCAACCCCTTGCCGCACTGAGCGGCAGCGGGCAGCACCTTTGCCTTCAGGTGCAACAACACCTGCGCGGGCGTGAGCAGCGCCTTGCCGTGCTGCACCCGCGCGTGCTGCATCAGCGCCACGACACCGGAGACGTGCGGAGTCGCCATCGAAGTGCCCTGGTAGTGCTTGTAGATCGACCCGGCCGGCACCGTCGCGCCGGCATTCATGGTCGACAGCACCCCGTTGGCCACCACAGGTGACGTCTCACCACCCGGCGCGCAGATCTCGACCGAGGCGCCGAAGTTCGAGTACGAGGCGCGGTTGGCCTGCCGGTCGGTGGCACCCACGGTGATCACGCCGACGCAGTTCGCCGGAGTGGTCCCGGCGGCGTTCGCGGCATCGTTGCCCGCCGCGACGACGACGGTCGCGCCGTGCACGTTGCGTGCCGTGTTGATCGCGTTCTGCAACGTCGCCGGGCACGCCGCCGACGGGCCGCCGAGCGACAGACTCAGCGTCTTGGCCGGGTTCGGGTTCGCCGGAACGCCCGCGACAGCGCCACCAGCCGCCCACACGATTCCCGCCGCGATGTCCGCCAGAGTGCCGCCACAGGTGCCGAGCACGCGCACCGGCACGACCTTCGCCAACGGCGCGACGCCCGTGCCACCGGTCGCGTTGTTGCGCAACGCGGCCACGGTGCCCGCGACGTGCAGCCCGTGCCAGCTCGACGGCCGCGCCGACGATCCCGGACCGCACTGCCCGGCCAGTCGCCAGTCGCCCTGGTCCATCGGGTTCGCGTCGCGCCCGTTGCCGTCCTTGGCGTACCCCGCGTTGCTGATGAAGTCGTAGCCACCGACGTAGTTCGCGGTCATGTCCGGGTGCAGCGTCCGGCCGGTGTCGATCACCGCCACCCGCTGGCCCAGCCCGGACGGCCCCTGGTCCCACGCGGGCGACAACCCGATGCCGCCGACCGCCTCCCAGTAGTGCCACTGCTGCGGCCACAACGGGTCGTTCGGCACGGCCGTGGCCTCCAGCACGATGTTCGGCTCGGCGTACTCGACGTCACCGCGTGCCAGCAGCACCCGGATCGACTCCGCGGCATCCCGCGACGCCAACACCTCCGCACCGTCCGTGGCCTCGGCAACGGCCCGTGTGCGCGACTTCTCCAGCGCGTCACCCCGCGACGCGCCCTCGCGGAACTTGACGATGATCTCCTGCTCTGGCTCCTCGTCCTGCGCCGCCGCGGTCAACGGCGTCACCGTCAACGCCATCACGGCGCCGATCAGGGCTGCGATGCCGGCTCTCATGTTTTCCCCTTCCCTGACGTACTGACGGAGAGAAGGAGAGACCGGCGCGGTTGTGGCCCGGATGCGGCCGCCACAACAGGTCCACAACAGGACCCGCGTACTCACGTGCACAACGTCTTCGAGGGGGGAACCCAGATGCTCCAACTCGTCGTGGCAGTCGCACTGGCCGCTTCAGGAACCGCCGCCGCACCGGAACCCGCGACCACCGCGCGGGTCGAGGCCGACAGGCTCGTCATCACCGGAGCACCGTCGCGCGCCAGCCGGATCCACGTCTCCGGCACCACCATCAGCGATGCCGGCGCGATGCGGGCCGGCACCGGGTGCACGCGCCTGTCGGCCTCACGCGTCCAGTGCGCGCAGGTCCAGAAGATCGTCATCTACCTGGGCAACCGCGACGACACGGTTCTCTACGACAGCGCCGTGCCCACCGAGCAGCACGGTGGCGACGGCAACGACTCGCTGCACGGCGGCGATGGCGCGGACACGCTCCAGGGTGGCGACGGCGACGACACCCTCAACGGCGGCAACGGCCCGGACAGCGTGTTCGGCGGCGACGGCGACGACGTGCTGGACGAGTCGTCGACCGGCACGGGCGGCAACTTCCTGCAGGGCGGCTACGGCAACGACAAGATCGACGGCACCAAACCCGACATGCGCGACCGGGCGGACTTCAGCGACCACGCCGAGGGCATGACGATCGACCTCGCGGCGGGCACCGCGTCCCGGCCGGGCGAGATCGACCAGCTCAAGAACGTGCAGGACGTCTACGGCACCATGGGCGACGACACGTTGTCCGGCAACGCCTGGCCCAACCACCTGGCCGGGCTCGGCGGCACGGACACGTGCACAGCGGGTCCCGGAGACTTCTGCCTGCCCTGACATGTATCAGGCGCTCGATTGAGAACTCCGCTGGTGCGTGGAGCCTTTCGACGTCCGCCTGCTCGGGCCCCTCGAAGTCACCGGGCCAGGCGGCGTGCTGCGCCTCGCCGGCACGCGCCAGCGCTCCCTCCTGGCGCTGCTGGCGTTGCGCGCACCCTCGGTGCTCCCCGCAACGCACCTGATCGACGCGTTGTGGGGCACCGAGCCTCCACCCACGGCCCTGCGCACGCTCCACAGCCACATCGCACGCGTTCGTGGCGCACTGTCCGCCATCGGCCTGATGGACGTCCTGGTCACCACCAGCGCGGGCTACGCACTCCGCACCGATCCATCGCACGTGGACGTCACCCGCTTCGAGCGCGCCCCCTCATCCCGTGCGGCACTCGCGTTGTGGCGCGGCGACCCTCTGGCCGACTGCGACGTCTTCGAATGGGCGTCCGCCGAGATCACCCGCCTGCACGAAGCCCGCCTCTGCGCCGAAGAGTCCTTGGCACAACAGGAGATCAACCGGGGCGCCTACGGAACCGCGGCCGCCTCGCTGGAACGCCTCGTCGTCACCCATCCGCTCAGAGAACGCTTCTGGGAGCTCCTGGCCGACGCACAACTACGCGGCGGCCGACGCGCAGACGCCCTGAGCACGGTCCGCCGGGCCCGCAACGTCCTGGTCGAAGAACTGGGCGTCGACCCCGGCCCGGCCCTGCGCGCCATCGAGTCCGAAGCGCTCGCGTGCCCGCCTCCCGGCTCCGGCTCCGGTCTGGTCGGCCGTCAACGCGAAACCCAGGACATCGTGCGCCTGCTGGAGAAGTCCCGGCTGGTCACCCTCACCGGACCGGCCGGTTGCGGCAAATCCAGGCTGGCCCAGCACGTGGCGCCCTCGTCCACAGTGGTCGATCTGACCTCCGCGTCCTCCGTCGAGGACGCCGTGGCAGCGGCGTTCACCATCACCACCCGAGAGCTCAGCACCCTCGGAAACGCGGTGGTGCTGCTGGACAACTGCGAACGCCTCCGCGCAGGCTGCGCGTCCTTCGTCTCGGCACATCCACGACTGCGCGTGCTCGCCACCAGCCGCGAACCTCTCACCGTGCCAGGCGAAACCGTCTACCCGATCCCGCCACTGACCGTCCCGGACCCGGACGTGCCGCGCTCGCTCACCGAACTGGCCGCCTACGACGCCGTCAGGCTCTTCCTGGACCGCGCCGCCCACACCTACACCGACGCGGACGCCGCGGCGATCGCCCAGCTCTGCGCCGCCCTGGACGGCCTGCCGCTGGCCCTCGAACTGGCCGCCGCCCGCACGTCCGTCCTGACCCCGGCCCAGATCGTGCGCCGATTACGGGACCGGTTCGGCCTGCTGGGCCCCCTGCGAGCCGCCATCGCGTGCAGCCACGACCTCCTGACGTCCTCGGAACGCACCCTCTTCGCCGACCTGGCCGTCTGCGCGGGCGGCTTCCCGGCAGACCTCGTCGACGCCCTGGCCAGCACCCTCGACGCCCTGACCGGCCTCGTCTCGAAATCCCTGGTCCGCGTCTCCCGCGCCGGCGGCGAATCCCGCTTCTCCATGCTGGAAACCGTCCACGCCTTCGCGCTGGAACAACCCTCCTCGGCCCACGCCCGCGCCGCCGAGTTCTTCCTGCGCCTGGCCGAACGCGCCGAAGCCGACCCCACCGGCACGCTGCTCGACGAGCTGCGCGTCGAACACGCCAACCTGCAACGCACCATGGACTGGTTCACCACCACCGGCGACACCGACAAGATCCTCCGCCTGGTGGTCGCCCTGAACCGCTACTGGCACCGCACCGGCAACTACCGCGAAGGCCGCCGATGGCTGACCGTCGCGCTGCACGGCTCAGGTCCGTTGCGCGGCAAGGCCTTGGCCTCGGCAGCAGCCCTGGCGCTGCTCGAATGCGACTACGACGAAGCCGTCCGCCACGCCCGCGAAGGGTTGGAAGCCGACCCGTCCCAGGCTGGACGCCTGCACCGCCTCCTCGGCTCGGTGGCTCGAGAACGCGGTGACTACGACGCCGCCCTGCACCACTACCGGGAGGCCGCCCGCGCCTCGACCCCCGCGAACGCCGCCTACGCCCGCCAGCTGGCCGGAGCCACCTCCTGGCTGGCCGGGGACTTCGACGTGGCCGAGGCTGATCTTCAGGCATCACTGAAATCACTACGAGACCTGGGTGATCGCCGCGGCGCCACCTCCTCGCTCGCCTACCTGGGCGCCGTGGCGTGGTACCGGGGCAACGCCGCCCAGGCCCGCCGACTCCTCGACGAAGCGCTGGACACGTTCGGGGAGCTGGAGTTCAAGGAGGGCATCGCCTGGGCGCTCAACCTGCTCGGCGTGGTCGAACAGGGCACCGGCAACCCCGCTGCGGCCCGGTCGTTGCTGCAACGCAGCCTCACCCTGCACCGCGAACTGGGCGACCGCTGGCGGGAAGCGAGCGTGCTGGAGGCCCTGGCCCACTCGACCGGGCAACGGGAGCTGCGAGCCGAGGCCGCGGCGATCAGAGCCCGAATCGGGGCTCCGGTACCGACTGTGGAACAGCACCTGGCCCGCTCCGGTTAGCGTTCGGGCAACGCTCGGTTGTGACTCTTCTGTCCGTAGGCAACACACGGATGAGGGGAACAACCATGAGACTGCGAATCACCGCCGCCGCGCTCGCCATCGGCCTGTGCACCGCCGGTGTCGCCTCAGCTGACGAGGTTCCGCCCGAGTTCCAGAACAGACCCACGATCGCGGACTGCTACAACGCGGTGCCGACCATCGTCGGCGCGGGCGTGATCTTCGGCGGCCCCGGACCGGACGTGATCGTCGGCAGCAACGGCCCGGACGTCATCTGGGGCTTGGGCGGCAACGACATCATCCTCGGCCTCGGCGACGACGACGAGCTCCACGGCGGCGACGGCAACGACCTGATCTGCGCGGGCTGGGGCGACGACGAGGTCCAGGGCGGCAACGACCACGACACCGTCTACGGCGAACCCGGCAACGACAGGATGCGCGGCGGCAACGGGATGGACCTGCTGTCGGGCGACCTGAACTTCGACGCGGGCGACGGTGAGGCGGGCTTCGACTTCTGCCCAGCGTCCACCGAGGTCCAGGTCAGCTGCTGACCGACTGCCGCAGCAGGATCTCCGTGGCACGATCGGGTCTCACCCCGAGCTGCCGCAACGAGTCCAGCACGCGCGCACGGGCCTCCACCGTCCTTTGTGGATTCCGTGCGCGCAGTGCGGCGGCGAGCGCCAGCCGGTGACCGCGAGGCTCGAACGGTTCCAGCGCCAGCGCGCGGTCGGCCAGCCGCCACGCCTCGGCCGGATCCGCGCTGACGAGCCGCAGTTCGCCCAGCGCCAGCAGGTTGTGCACGTGCCGCGCCCGCACTCCGGCGATCTCGGCGGCGCACACGTCCGCCAGGTCCGGCAGCGGCTCACCCCGCCACAACGCCACCGCGTCGCTGAGCAGGTCCGCGTCGGCCAGCTCGTGGAACGACCACAGGTCCACGGCCAGCATCCCGCCGCGCACCAAGCGGATCGTGTCGCCGTCGCTGCGCAGGCAGTAGCTGGCCTCACCGCCGGCGCGGTCCGGTTCGAGCAACCGCCGGAGGTGGGTCATGGTCACCCGCAGGTTCCTCGCGGCACTCGCGGGGCCGAGCTCGGGCCACAGCAGGTCCATCGCCTGCTCGCGGCCCAGCACCGGACGCAGGACCAGCAGGCCGAGCAGTTGACGGACCCGTGCGCGCCGCAGTTCCGGCGCCTGCACCACGACGCCGTTGCGGGTCACGCGCATCGGCCCGATGACCTCGATGCCGAGCGGATGGTCCGGTGGTGTGGGCACGGTGGCGAGCAGCCGGGCGGCACCGGCGGCCAGCTCCGGGTCACGCGCGAGCTCCCGGAACCGGCGGTGCACGACAGGGCCGACACGTTCCGCCAGCCAGCTGCCCAGCTTCGTCCCGCCCGCCGCCGCCAGCCTGACGGCCAGCTCGGCCGACCACGGCAGCGGCAGGAAGCAGAGCGCGTGTTCCGGCGGCAGGTCAGTGCGGAGGTCCCCGAGCCTTGCTCGGACGAGAGCACGTCCCGCCGCTCGTGCCCTGCGGTGCGACGGACCCAGATCGGTGTTGTCCCACCGTTCTCTCAGCTCGTCGCTCAGCACGTACCCCAGCGCGAGGAACCGGCGCAGGTGCCGTTCGGCGACCTTCACCTCCAGCGGCCACCGGGCCAGATGCTGTTTGTAGACGTCGCGAGCGAGTTCTTCCTCTCCGCGCGTGACGGCCACCGCGGCGTGCGACGCACACGCCAGCACCGCATCGCGTGGATTGTCCTGCGCTGCAGGCAGCTCGGTCGTGCCGTCACCGAACGACGCGGCGACGACGGTGTGCACAGCGCGCTCCACGAACTCGTCACGAGCCGTGTTGTCCGCGCACTCCAGTGGGAACTGAACGGGTTCACCGTCGAACCAGCGCGCCGTCGCGATGTGACGGCGGGCGAGGTCGTCGTCCAGCATGCGTTCGGCGAGTTCGGCCGCTTCCTGTCCGCGCCCGCACATGGCCAGGCAATGCACGTGGAACCGGGTCGTGGACACGGCAAGTGCCTTGGGCACCTCGTTCGCAGGTGCCTGAGCGAGGTGGACGAGTGCCGCTTCCGGATCTCCACCGAGCTCGGCAACGACTGCGGCGGAGCTGTGCTTGAGCAGCCGCAGGACGGGCGAGGACGCGTCGAGCCCGTGCGCCCGCGACGCGACCTCGGCGAGCCGGACGAGATCTCCCCTGGAGTGCGCGGTGATCACGGCCTGGCCGAGCACCACCGCCGCCCCGTCGTGGTCACCGGCGTCGAGCATCCCCTCGCAGGCGCGGTCGACCAGGCGGTCGATGGACGGATCGGTGAAGTCCCGCGCGTGTGTCACCGCGGCCCTGAGCAACAGGAACGCCGGTTCGTCCGCGTGACAGGCCGGTACCTCGCTGAGCCACCGCTGGGCCGTCGCGCAGGGCAGCACGGACAACGTGGTCCGCACGAGCGCGACCGCGAGGGTCGCGAGCAGGCCCCAGTCCCCCGCCCGGCACGCCACCCGTCCCGCTCCGGCCAGCTCGCCCCGCGCCGCCAGCACCGCGACCGCTCTGGCGCGCAGGTGGTCTGTGGGCACCAGTCCCGCCCACAGGTCGTGAGCGCGGTATCTCCCGTCGTCGAGGCGGTTGACCAGGGGAACCGACCGTGCGAGGTGCTCCAGCCGTGCGGGAGCCCCGGCGACAGTGCTGGCTTCTTCTTCTGTCGCACACCCGAGCGTCACCAACGCGGCCAACGCTGCGCGCACCGGCTCGGCGAGTCCGTGGAGCACCTCTTCTGCCGCGTAACGCCACGACGCGGCGGGTCCGGCGGTGAGGGACAGCCGGATGAGCGCCGGCCAGCCGTTGAGGTCCTCGGTGAGCTCGCGGCCGAACCGCCGGGCCAGCGCGGCCGTTTCCGCGTCGGTGAAGGCCAGGTCGGTGGTGCCGATGGCGGCCACCTCGCCCGCTGCCTGTCTTCGTGCCAGTGGAAGGGGTGGTGCGCATCGGCCTGACAGCACGAGATGGGCGGTCTCGGGCAGAGCGCGTGCGACGGTGCCGAGCAGCTGGGCGCCGGGTGAGTCGCCGGGGATCTCGTGGGTGTCGTCGAGCAGCAGGCAGACGTCGAGCGGGGCTCGTTTTCGCAACGCCGCCAGCACTTCGCGCGCCCCAGGTTCGGGGCAGGCGGGTGCGGCCAGGGCGTCCAGGATCGCGGCGGCCAGCCTGCTCGCGTCCTCGTGGCCGGGACCGCAGCTCACCCAGGCGTCGATGCCGCGCGGGTCGAGGAGGTTCGAGCGGACCGCCTGCGCCAGCGCGGTGGTCTTGCCGAAGCCGGGACCGGCGACGACCAGCGTGACCGGGCAGGACCAGCGCCGGCGCAGAAGGTCGACGAGGCGCAGGCGGGGCAGCTCGACGTCGAGCGGCCGCGGTACCGCGTGCAGTCCAGTCGTGTTGTCCGCCACGCAGAGCGGAGACCGGCGGGACACCCGAAATACGCGAAACGGCCCGCCTCCCTTCGAAGGGAAGCGGGCCGGTCGAGCGTGACGATCAGGCGCCGGCGGCGTTGCGCAGGGCCTCGGCGCGGTCCGTCGACTCCCACGGCAGGTCGACGTCGGTGCGGCCGAAGTGGCCGTACGCGGCGGTCGGGGCGTAGATCGGGCGCAGGAGGTCGAGGTCGCGGATGATCGCGGCGGGTCGGAGGTCGAACACCTCGGTGATGGCCTGCTGGATCTTCTGCGGGTCCACGGTCTCGGTGCCGAAGGTCTCGACGAACAGACCCACCGGCGCTGCCTTGCCGATCGCGTAGGCGACCTGAACCTCGACGCGGGAGGCGAGGCCCGCCGCGACGGTGTTCTTGGCGACCCAGCGCATGGCGTACGCGGCGGAGCGGTCGACCTTCGACGGGTCCTTGCCGGAGAACGCGCCGCCACCGTGACGGGCCATGCCGCCGTAGGTGTCGACGATGATCTTGCGGCCGGTCAGGCCCGCGTCACCCATGGGGCCACCGATGACGAAGCGGCCGGTCGGGTTGGTCAGCAGGCGCACGTCGGTGGTGTCGAGGCTCAGCGCGTCGATCTCGGGCTGCACCACGTGCTGGCGGAGGTCGACGCCGAGGAGCTTCTCGAGGTCGATGCCGTCGGCGTGCTGCGTCGAGATGACGACCGTGTCGAGGCGCACGGGCTGGTCGCCCGCGTACTCGATGGTGACCTGGGTCTTGCCGTCCGGGCGCAGGTACGGAACGGTGCCGTCCTTGCGGACCGCGGACAGGCGGCGGGACAGCCGGTGCGCGAGCGCGATCGGCAGCGGCATCAGTTCGGGGGTGTCGGTGCACGCGTACCCGAACATCAGGCCCTGGTCGCCGGCGCCCTGCTTGTCGATCTCGTCGGCAGCGCCCTCGACCCGGTTCTCGAACGCGGTGTCGACGCCCTGCGCGATGTCCGGGGACTGCGCGCCGATGGCGACGTTCACGCCGCACGAGTTGCCGTCGAAGCCCTTCTGCGACGAGTCGTAGCCGATCTCCAGGATCTTCTCGCGGACGATCGTGGGGATGTCGGCGTAGGCCTCCGTGGTGACCTCACCCGCGACGTGAACCTGCCCCGTGGTGACCAGCGTCTCGACCGCGACGCGGGACCGGGGGTCCTTCGCCAGCAGCGCGTCGAGGATCGAGTCGCTGATCGCGTCGCAGATCTTGTCCGGGTGTCCCTCGGTCACCGACTCACTGGTGAACAGCCTGCTGCTGTGCTGGCTCACGGACACTCCTTATTCGCTGTCATGACGTCCCGAAAAGCTTACTGAGAATCAGTGGAACGGGCGGTAACTGCGTCCCACACCACGGACGCCAGTTGCGCTTTCGATCCATGTGGTATAGGCGTCTCGGCGCCGTCGGCGGAGAGCAGCCAGCCGGCGTTGTCGTCCTGTTCGAACGCCTTGCCGTCGCCGACCGCGTTCACCACGAGGAGATCGCAGCCCTTGCGCTGGAGCTTCGCCCGGCCGTAGTCGAGCACCGAGGTCGTGTCGTCGCCCGTCTCCGCCGCGAACCCGACGATCAGCTGACCCTCCCGACGTGCGGAAACGAGCTCCACGAGGATGTCGGGGTTCTTGGTCAGCGTGATCGGGTCGGGGTCCGCGGAAGTCTTCTTGATCTTGTGCCCGGTGAGCGATGTGGGCCGGAAGTCGGCCACCGCGGCGGCCATCACGACCACGTCCGCGTCCGCCGCCACCTTGTGCATGACCTCGCGCAGCTCGACCGCGGAACCGACCCGGATCAGGTCGACTCCAGCGGGAGTCGAGAGGTCCGCGGTGTTGCCCGCGACCAGCGTCACCCTGGCACCACGCTGGGCCGCGACCCGCGCCAGTGCATAGCCCTGCTTGCCGGACGAGCGGTTTCCGATGAACCGGACCGGGTCGAGGGGTTCGCGCGTACCGCCGGCGGAGATCGCGACGTGCACGCCTTCCAGTGTCCGCTGCAGAGCGTCGCGACGCACCAGCAGCAACCGGGCGAGCTCGACGATCTCGGCGGGGTCGGGCAGGCGGCCCTTGCCGGTGTCCTTGCCGGTCAGGCGGCCACTCGCGGGCTCGGCCACGATGACACCGCGGCTGCGCAGCAACGCGACGTTGTGCTGGGTGGCCGGGTGCTCCCACATCTCGGTGTGCATGGCCGGGACCAGCAGGACGGGGCAGCGCGCGGTCAGAAGAGTGTTCGTCAGCAGGTCGTCCGCGAGACCGTGCGCGGCCTTCGCGATGATGTTCGCCGTCGCCGGGGCCACCACGACGAGGTCGGCGTTCTGCCCGAGCTTGACGTGCGGGACCTCGTGCACGTCGTCGAACGGGTCAGCCGTCACGACCTGGCCGGACAGCGCCTCGAACGTGGCGGCGCCAACGAACTTGAGCGCGCCCTCGGTGGGGATGACCCGCACGGAGTGGCCGGACTCGGTGAACCGCCGCAGGACCTCACAGGCCTTGTACGCGGCGATGCCCCCGCCAACGCCCAGGATGATCCTGGGCTTAACGGGGGCATCGCCACCATGCGAAGCGGAAGTCAAAGGTTCTCCTGTGAGGAATGACCAGCCAAGGCCCGCCTCTCACGAGGAGGAACCCCGCGCACCTGGCCTGAGGACCGCGCCTCCACGAGGAGGACCCTGATGGGGGTCCGGGGGCCTGCCCCCGGCGTGGGGCGTGGGGGCTCGGCCCCCACAAGACACGGGGTTAGGCGTGTTGGTCTGCGCTTTCCGCAGACACACGCCCCCCAAGTCCTAACCCCTTACTCGCCCTCGGTGTGCTCGAGGAGACCAGCGTGGATCTCACGGAGCGCAATCGAGAGGGGCTTCTCACGCGGGCCCGGCTCGACGAGCGGGCCGACGTACTCGAGCAGGCCCTCGCCGAGCTGCGCGTAGTAGTCGTTGATCTGGCGGGCACGCTTCGCTGCGTAGATCACCAACGCGTACTTCGAGCTCACCTGCTCAAGCAGGTCGTCGATCGGCGGGTTGGTGATGCCCTCCGGGGAACCGGTCAGGTGACCGAGCTCGGTGTGGGTGATCACTCGTCAATCTCCTGAAATTCGTGGTCCGACCATCAAGGATAGCAACTCGGCTGCGGCCGCCCGCACATCGGCGTTCACGACGACCTCGTCGAACTCCTTCTCGGCCGCCAGTTCCTCGCGGGCGATGGCGAGGCGGCGCTCGACGACCTCCGAGTGCTCGGTGCCCCGGCCGGTCAGCCGGTCCACCAGGTGTTCCCACGACGGGGGCGCCAGCATGACGAGCTGGGCGTCCGGCATTGCCACGCGGACCTGCCGCGCTCCCTGCAGTTCGATCTCAAGGAGTGCGGGCTGACCTGCGGAAAGAGCTTCCTCGACTGGCTTGCGGGGAGTTCCGTAGCAGTTGCCGGCGAACTCCGCGTGTTCGAGGAACTCACCGGCGTCGATCATCTGCTGGAACTTCTCGCGGTCGACGAAGTGGTAGTGCACTCCGTCGACCTCGCCCGGCCTCGGCTTCCTGGTGGTCGCCGAGACGGAGAAGTAGATATCGGGTTGCTGGCTGCGCAGCTCCGCCAGGACGCTGGATTTACCCACGCCTGACGGCCCGGACAAGACGGTGAGGCGGGGGCGGGCAGAACCCGCCCCCGCCTCGGTGCCAATCACTCTCCGCTGAACTCGGAGAGCAGGGCCTTGCGCTGACGGTCACCAAGACCGCGCAGGCGACGGCTGGGAGCGATCTCGAGGCGCTCCATGATCTGCTGCGCGCGAACCTTGCCGACGCCCGGGAGGGCCTCGAGCAGCGCGGACACCTTCATCTTGCCCAGGACCTCGTCGCTCTCGGCGGCCTTGAGCACGTCCGTCAGGGTCGTGCCGCCGCGCTTGAGGCGCTCCTTGAGCTCAGCCCGAGCGCGACGAGCGGCAGCAGCCTTCTCCAGCGCTGCGGCTCGCTGCTCCTCGGTAAGCTGGGGAAGAGCCACGATTTCCTCCGTGGTGTGGATTCTTTTCGGATCGGTGCCGCGACCGTACAAGCCGCAATTGCCTGGGGACAACGTGACCCAGTCAGGTAAATCTTCAGCGGCCTTGAGTGATGCGGCGGGTGGTAGTAGTACCAACACCCTCCGGCGGCCTGATCACTGCCTCCGGCAACTCGTCGCCCACGTTACGTGTGCTATGAGGCCGGTGACCAGCGGGGCAGCCGGTGGCGTGGACCCTACCAACACATGTTTCCCCTGGTGAGCGCGCCACACCCAAAAGTCGTGGCGCGCCGTCGCCCTAGAGGCTCTCCTGAACGCTCCGCACGGCCCTGACCAGCGACGATACGTCCGGACCATGCCTGAGAACATCTCGTGAAGAAGTCGGGAAAACGTTGCGCATGTCGGGCCCGAAGAGCCGTTTTAGATCAGCCGCGGAGCCTCCCTGAGCTCCGAAACCGGGCGCCAGGATGGGTCCGTTGAACCCTGCGAGGTCCACGTCCGTTTCACCGATCGTGGCACCCACGACGAGACCAACATCGCCGCACGGAGAAATGCCGGAATTCCGAGCGGCGGCGAAATCTATGATCGTCTGCGCCACGGTTCGCCCGTCCGGAGCAACCGACCGCTGGACCTCGGCACCCTCCGGGTTGGACGTCAGCGCCAGCACGAAGACGCCGCGGCCGTTCGCACGGGCGGTGTCCAGCGCGGGCTGCAGCGACCCGAAGCCGAGGAACGGCGACACCGTCACCGCGTCTCCTGCCAGCGGCGACCCCTCGCCCAGGTACGCCTCGGCGTACGCGGCCATGGTCGAGCCGATGTCGCCGCGCTTGGCGTCCACCAGCACCAGCGTGCCGGAGTCGCGCAGCTCGGAGATCACCCGTTCGAGGACGGCGACGCCACGCGACCCGTAGGCCTCGAAGAACGCCGCCTGCGGCTTCACCATCGACACCTTGCCGCCGAACGCCTCCACGGCCGTCAGAGCGAACCGTTCGAGCCCCTCGGCGGTCCGGGAGAGGCCCCAGGCGTCCAGCAGCGAGGGATGCGGGTCGATCCCCACGCACAGAGGTCCGTGCGCCTCAACGGCTTTCGCGAGCTTGTCGCCGAACGTCACGAGCCCTCCCTGAGAGCGGCCTGGAGCGCCTGCAGCGGCTGGACCCCGATGTCACCGCGGATGAGCGCCTCGATGCCGTGCACGGCCGCGGCAGCGCCCTGGATCGTGGTGACGCAAGGGATGTCCTTCGCCACAGCGGCGGTGCGGATCTCGTAACCGTCGATGCGCGGGCCGCTGTTGCCGTACGGCGTGTTGAAGATCATGTCGATCTCGCCGGCCAGGATCATGTCGACGACGTTGCCCTCGCCCTCGAAGTGCTTGCGCACCTCGGTGCACGCGATCCCGTTGCGCTTCAGCACCTCTGCCGTACCGGACGTCGCGAGGATCTGGAAGCCGAGGTCCGCGAGGCGCTTGACCGGGAAGATCATCGCGCGCTTGTCGCGGTTCGCGAACGACACGAACACCTTGCCCGACGTCGGCAGCGAGCCGTAGGACGCCGTCTGCGACTTCGCGAACGCCTTGCCGAACGACGAGTCGATGCCCATGACCTCGCCGGTGGACTTCATCTCCGGGCCCAGCAAGGAGTCCACGCCGTGGCCTTCGGGCGTGCGGAAGCGGTGGAACTGCATGACCGCTTCCTTCACCGCGACCGGCGCGTGCTCGGGCAGCCGGGCGCCGTCACCGGTGGCGGGCAGCAGACCCTCGGCCCGCAGCTCCGCGATCGTGGCGCCGAGCATGACCCGGGACGCCGCCTTCGCCATGGAGACAGCCGTCGCCTTGGACACGAACGGCACCGTGCGCGACGCACGCGGGTTCGCCTCCAGGACGTAGAGCACGTCGTCCTTGAGCGCGTACTGGACGTTCAGGAGCCCCTTCACGCCGATGCCCTTGGCGATGGCCTCGGTGGAACGCCGGACGTTCTCGATGTCCGACGCGCCCAACGTGATGGGTGGCAGTGCGCACGACGAGTCGCCCGAGTGGACACCCGCCTCTTCGATGTGTTCCATGACGCCGCCGATGAAGACTTCGTCGCCGTCGCACAGGGCGTCAACGTCGATTTCGATGGCGTCGTCGAGGAACCGGTCGACCAGCACCGGATGCTCCGGGGTCACCTCGGTCGCGCGGGCGATGTAGCCCGACAGCGACTCCTCGTCGTACACGATCTCCATACCCCGGCCGCCGAGCACGTAGGAGGGTCGGACGAGGACGGGGTAGCCGATCTCGTCGGCGATCTCCTTGGCCTCGCTGAACGAGGTGGCGGTGCCGAACTTGGGCGCGGGCAGGCCGGCCTCGGTGAGCACCTTGCCGAACTGGCCGCGGTCCTCCGCCAGGTGGATCGCCTCCGGGGTGGTGCCCACCACCGGTACGCCGGCGTTGGACAGGCGCTGCGCCAGGCCCAGCGGCGTCTGCCCGCCCAGCTGGACGATCACGCCGGCGACGGTGCCCGACTGCTGCTCGGAGTGCACGACCTCCAGGACGTCCTCGAACGTGAGCGGTTCGAAGTAGAGGCGATCGGAAGTGTCGTAGTCGGTCGATACCGTCTCCGGGTTGCAGTTGACCATGACCGTCTCGTACCCGGCCTCGCGCAACGCCATCGCCGCGTGCACGCAGGAGTAGTCGAACTCGATGCCCTGCCCGATCCGGTTCGGCCCGGACCCCAGGATCAGCACCTTCGGTTTGTCCCGCTGCTCGGCCACCTCGGACTCGGCGTTCGGGTCGAGTTCGTAGGCCGAGTAGTGGTACGGGGTCTCGGACTTGAACTCCGCCGCGCAGGTGTCGACGGTCTTGTAGACCGGCCGCACGCCGAGGCGGTGCCGCAGGATGCGCACGCCGTCCTCACCGGCCAGCTCCGGCCGCAGCACGGAGATCTGCCGGTCCGACAGGCCGGCGCGCTTCGCCTTGCGCAGCAACAGCTCGTCGAGCACCGGAGCGTCCAGCAGCTCTTGACGCAACGTGCCGAGCCAGGCGATCTGCTCGATGAACCACGGGTCGATCCCCGAGGCACGGTGGACGTCCTCAAGGGTCGCACCCAGTCGAAGTGCACGCTCGACTGTGTAGAGGCGGCCGTCGTGTCCGCGTTCCAGCTGCTTCAGCGTCGACTCGAGCGTAACGCCCTCGGGGTCGGGCTGAGTCCAGAAACCGACCGATTTCGTTTCCAGCGAACGCAGCGCCTTACCGAGTGCTTCAACGAAGTTCCGGCCGATCGACATGGCCTCGCCGACCGACTTCATCGTGGTCGTCAGCGTCGGGTCCGCGCCGGGGAACTTCTCGAACGCGAACCGAGGCGCCTTCACCACCACGTAGTCGAGAGTCGGCTCGAACGACGCCGGGGTCTCCCCCGTGATGTCGTTGGTGATCTCGTCGAGCGTGTAGCCGATGGCGAGCTTCGCGGCGATCTTGGCGATCGGGAAACCCGTTGCCTTCGACGCCAGCGCGGACGAACGCGACACCCGCGGGTTCATCTCGATGACGACCATGCGGCCGGTCTCGGGCTGGATCGCGAACTGGATGTTGCAACCACCGGTGTCGACGCCGACCTCGCGGATCACGTCGATACCGACGTCGCGCATGTGCTGGTACTCGCGGTCGGTCAGCGTCATCGCCGGCGCCACCGTCACCGAGTCACCCGTGTGCACGCCCATCGGGTCGATGTTCTCGATCGAACAGATCACGACCACGTTGTCGTTGCGGTCACGCATCAGCTCGAGCTCGTACTCCTTCCACCCGAGCACACTCTCCTCGATCAACACCTCCGTGACCGGCGACTCCTCCAGGCCGATCGCGGCGAGGCGCTCCAGGTCCTCGGGCGTGTAGGCCATACCGGAACCCAGGCCGCCCATGGTGAACGACGGCCGGATCACCACCGGCAGACCGAGGTCGGCGACGGTCTTGCGGACCTCGTCCATCGTCGTGCACACCGCCGAACGCGGAACCTCCGCGCCGATACGGCGCACCAGATCCTTGAAGATCTGCCGGTCCTCACCACGCTGGATCGCGTCGATGTCCGCGCCGATCAACTCGACGTTGTACTTCTCCAGCACCCCACGCTCGTGCAGCGCGATCGCGGTGTTGAGCGCGGTCTGCCCGCCCAGCGTCGCCAGGATCGCGTCCGGACGTTCCTGCGCGATCACCTTCTCCACGAACTCGGCCGTGATCGGCTCGATGTAGGTGGCGTCCGCGAACTCCGGGTCCGTCATGATCGTCGCCGGGTTCGAGTTCACCAGGCTGACCCTGATGCCCTCCTCCCGCAGCACCCGGCACGCCTGCGTACCGGAGTAGTCGAACTCGCACGCCTGACCGATCACGATCGGGCCGGAGCCGATGACCAGGATGTGCTTCAAATCTTCGCGCTTGGGCATGTCAGCAACCGCCCTTCATCATGGTCACGAACTCGTCGAACAGCGGCGCCGCGTCATGCGGACCGGCCGCCGCCTCGGGGTGGTACTGCACGGAGAACGCCGGCACGTCCAGCAACCGGACACCCTCGACCGTGCCGTCATTGGGGCAGTAATGCGACAGAACCGCGCGGCCGAACTCCGAGGAGAACTCCTCCCCCGGCGTGCCCTCCAACGCGAACCCGTGATTCTGCGACGTGATCGCGACCTTGCCCGTGGCCACATCGATCACCGGGATGTTGATGCCGCGATGGCCGTAGCGCATCTTGTACGTCCCACGACCGACAGCGCGGCCCAGGATCTGGTTGCCGAAGCAGATGCCGAACAGCGGCAGCTTCCGCCCGAGCGCTTCCTTCGTGAGGGCGATCGCGTGATCCTGGGTCGCCGGGTCACCAGGACCGTTGGACAGGAACAACCCGTCCGGGCTGACCTTCAGGATGTCCTCGAAGGACGACGTCAACGGCAGCACGTGCACCTCGATGCCGCGCGCCGCCATCATCCGCGGGGTGTTCGACTTGATGCCCAGGTCGAGTGCCGCGACGGTGAACTTCTTCTCACCGATCGCCTCGACCACATAAGGCTTGTCCGTCGTCACGTCGACTGCGAGGTTCGCGCCGATCATCTGCGCGGAAGCCTTCACCTGCTCGACCATCGACGCGTCATCGCTGAGCTCAGAGCCGGAGAACACCCCGGCCCGCATCGCGCCCTGCTCGCGGATGTGGCGAGTCAGCGTGCGGGTGTCGAGGCCGGAGATGCCGACGATGCCCTGCTTCGCCAGCTCCTCGTCCAGACCGCGCTTGGACCGCCAGTTCGACGGCGTGCGCGCCGGATCGCGGACCACGTACCCGGCGACCCAGATCTTCGACGACTCGTCGTCCTCGTCGTTCCACCCGGTGTTGCCGATCTGCGGCGCGGTCTGCACCACGATCTGACGGTGGTACGACGGGTCCGTCAGGGTTTCCTGGTAGCCCGTCATGGCCGTGGAGAACACGACCTCGCCGAGCGAGACGCCGGTCGCTCCGTACGCCTCACCGCGGAAGACGCGACCGTCTTCCAGCACCAATGCCGCGTTCGTCACGCCTTGCCTCCCACTAGAGCTGCTACCCATTCCTCGTACACGTCTTTGTCGTCACCGCGGAAACCGGTGTCGAACAGGTGGCCTTCGTTTTCCCACTGGACCACCAGCAAACCCTCTTCGCTGAACATGACCTTCCCGGCGAGCCCGCGGTCGGTGCGGGCGTCCCGGATGGACTCAGCGGGGATGAAGATCGGCGACGCGCCGGTCCGTTCGATCGCGATGCCTTCCGGCACAAGGCTCAGCGTCGCCTCGGCGCGGTGGCCGATGTCGCCGACCTGGACGCGGTCCTGCCAGTTGCCCGCGTTCGTCGTTCCGATGTAGACGCCCGTGGTGGCCAGAGATGCCGCACCGAGAGTCGCGGGCGTGGCGGGGAACGCGGGGAGGTCGGCCTGCATGCGCTGGCGTCGCTTCCAGCCGTGCCACATGCCGTAGACGCAGAGCGCGAAGAAGGCGAGAACGGCCAGGGCGAGCAGTACGCGGGTCATTCGGCAATCCTTCCCGCCAGTGCGGTCACGCGGCCACGCAAGATGGTCGCCGTCACCGCGCCGGGCAGCTCCATGCCCTCGAACGGGGTGTTGCCCGCGATGCTCGCGAGCTCCGCGCCGTTCACCGTCCACGTCGCGTCCGGGTCGACCAGCACGAGGTTCGCGGGCTCACCGACGGCGATCGGACGGCCCTGGTCGGTCAGTCCGGCGATCTCGGCGGGCTTCTCGCTCATCACCCGTGCGACGCCGCGCCAGTCCAGCAGCCCGGTCTTGACCATCGTCTCGACGACGATGCCCAGAGCCGTCTGCAGACCGAGCATGCCCGGCCGGGCCGCCGACCACTCGCAGTCCTTGTCCTGGATCGCGTGCGGGGCGTGATCCGTGGCGACGCAGTCGATCGTGCCGTCGGCCAACGCCTGCCGCAGCGCGTCGACGTCGGACTGCGTGCGCAGCGGTGGGTTGACCTTGTTCACCGGGTCGTAGGTGGAGAGCCGGTCGTCGGTCAGGATCAGGTGGTGCGGGGTGACCTCGGCGGACACCTTGGTGCCGCGCGCCTTCGCCCACTTCAGGACGTCGGAGGTGCCGGTCGTGCTGACGTGGCAGACGTGCAGCCTCGCGCCGACCTGGTTCGCCAGGATGCAGTCACGGGCGACGATCGACTCCTCGGCGGCGGCCGGCCAGCCCTGCAGACCGAGCCGTGACGCGTTCTCGCCCTCGTGCGCCTGGGCACCGATCGTGAGACGCGGTTCCTCGGCGTGCTGGGCGATCACGGCGTTGAGCGCCTTCGAGTACTCGAGAGCGCGACGCATGATCAACGGGTCGTGCACGCAGTGGCCGTCGTCGGAGAAGACCCGGACCCGCGCCTTGCTGTTGGCCATCGTGCCCAGTTCGGCGAGCTTCTCGCCCTTGAGCCCGACGGTGACGGCGCCGACCGGGTGGACGTCGACCAGGCCGACCTCCTGGCCGCGGCGGGCGACGTGCTCGACGATCACCGCGTTGTCGGCGACCGGGTCGGTGTTGGCCATCGCGAAAACGGCGGTGTAGCCACCCAGAGCGGCGGCACGCGACCCCGTCTCGATGGTCTCGGTGTCCTCGCGACCCGGCTCACGCAGGTGGGTGTGCAGGTCCACGAAGCCCGGCAGCAGAACCGCGCCGTTGCCTTCAATCACCTCGGCATCGGAATCCGTGCCCTCTGCGATCACGCCATCGCGGATCAGCAGGTCAACCGGTTCCCCCTCGCCGTAGGGCCTAACTCCCTTGAGAAGCAAGGGTTTCACGCGTTTTCCTCCTCGTGGGCGAGCAAGTGGTACAGCACGGCCATGCGCACGTGGACACCGTTGCGAACCTGCTCGGTGATGGCGGCCTGCGGGCTGTCGGCGACCACGGAGGCGATCTCCATGCCGCGCAGCATCGGGCCGGGGTGCAGCACGACGGCGTGCTCGGGCAGCAGCTTCAGACGCCGCTCGTTGAGGCCGTAGGCGATCGAGTACTCGCGGGCGCTCGGGAAGAACCCGCCGTGCATGCGTTCGGCCTGCACGCGCAGCAACATCACCGCGTCCTGCGAGGCCAGCTCGCTGTCGATCTCGTGCGAGACCGTGACCGGCCACTTCTCCACGCCCGTCGGCAGGAGCGTGGGCGGGGACACCAGCGTGACCTCGGCGCCGAGCGTGGTCAGCAGGTGCACGTTCGACCGCGCGACCCGGCTGTGCAGGACGTCGCCGACGATCGCGACGCGGCGGCCGTCGAGGCTGCCGAGGCGGTCGCGCAACGTGGCGGCGTCGAGCAGCGCCTGCGTCGGGTGCTCGTGCATGCCGTCGCCCGCGTTCACCACGGACGTGTTGGTGTGCTTGAGCCAGCCCGCGAGCCGATGCGCCGCACCGGACGCCGGGTGCCGCACGATCACGCAGTCCGCACCGGCGGCCTGCAGGGTCAGCGCGGTGTCCCGCAGCGACTCGCCCTTGCTGACGCTGGAACCGGAGCTGCTGACGTTGATCACGTCCGCGGACATCCACTTGCCCGCGATCTCGAACGACACCCGCGTGCGCGTGCTGTTCTCGTAGAACATCGTGATCACCGTGCGGCCGCGCAACGTCGGCAGCTTGCGGACCTCGCGGCCGAGCAGCGCCTGCTTGAGACGGTCGGCGGTGTCGAGGATCGCGATGGCCTGGTCGCGGTCGAGACCGTCGGTGGAGAGCAGGTGCTTCACTTCAGCACCACTCCGTCGCGGCCGTCGAACTCGTCCAGCATCACCACGACGTCCTCCGTCTTGGAGGTCGGCAGGTTCTTGCCCACGTAGTCCGCGCGGATCGGCAGCTCGCGGTGGCCGCGGTCGACCAGCACGGCGAGCTGCACCGCGCGGGGACGGCCGTGGTCGCGCAGGGCGTCGAGCGCGGCGCGGATGGTGCGGCCGGAGAACAGCACGTCGTCCACGAGCACGACGAGCTTGTCGTCGATGCCGCCCTCGGGCAGCTTCGTCGTCTCCAACGGCCTGGTGGGGCCTCGGCGGAGGTCGTCGCGGTAGAGCGTGATGTCCAGAGTGCCTTCGTGCACCTGACGGCCGGAGAACTCGGCGATCTTGGCGGCGAGGCGACGTGCGAGCGGGGCTCCCCTGCTGGGAATACCCATCAAGACGACGTCGGGTGCGCTCGGTGCATCGAGAGCGGTCTTCTCGATGATCTGATGGGCCATTCGGGCGACAGTGCGCGCGACATCACCGGCCGAGAGAATCTCGCGATCCCCGGCCGGATCCGTCGCGCCACGTTGACGTGACGCCACGGCTGGACCTCCTTCCCCGCCTCACTGGACGGGTCCTTAAAGGACGTCGGACACCTATGAATAACTAGGCTGACCTGCACCGTATCACCTACGGACGGTCAACCATCCGAGTGGTGTACCAGGCGTGGCGCGCGTCTCTCCCTGAGATCAGCTTGACCTGTCGACCACGGCGAGTAATCATTACTCTGCGTATTGATCTAAGCCTCCCCGCAGCACGCCCGTACTGCTGACGGGGCGAATGAACGGAGAACCGCCACATGGGCGACTACGCCAAGGCGCTGGGGGCCAAGCTCCGCGCTATCCGCCAGCAGCAGGGCCTGTCCCTGCACGGCGTCGAGCAGAAGTCCGGCGGTCGCTGGAAGGCCGTGGTCGTCGGCTCCTACGAGCGCGGTGACCGCGCGGTGACCGTGCAGAAGCTGGCCGAACTGGCCGACTTCTACGGGGTTCCCGTCGCCGAGCTTCTGCCTGAGGGCCGTGTGCCCTCAGGTGCCGAGCCGGCCACCAAGATTGTGATCAACCTGGAACGGCTCCAGCAGCTGCCGGTCGAGAAGGTGGGCCCCCTGGCCCGCTACGCCGCGACCATCCAGTCGCAGCGCGGTGACTACAACGGCAAGGTCCTCTCGATCCGGACCGAGGACCTGCGCTCGCTCGCGATCATCTACGACATGACGCCGGGCGAGCTCACCGAACAGCTCATCGACTGGGGCGTGCTTCCCCCCGAGGCCCGTCCCGCCAAGGAAGACTGAGCTTCACTTTCAAGGCTTCCCGTTCGGAGTAGTGGCTCCCTCACGTCCTGTTAGTCGCCCTGGGGACGCGGAGGGGGCCATTGCTGCATTCAGGGGGTCCAGCGTCGCCGGTCGGGTGGCGTTGGCGGCGACCGAGCCCCGCAGCAACTCGGCCAGGTCGTGACTCTGCGCATGGTCACCCGTGGTGGTCGCCGCAGTGATCCGGTCGAGTCTGAACCCGCGGCCGGCCTGCCGGGTCCGGCACCAGGCGATGAGGTACCACCGGCCGTCGGTGGTGAGCAGCCCGGCGGGGTCCACGACCCGCTCGCTCCCCCGTCCAGACGCGTCGGTGTAGGTCAGGCGCAGCACCGTCTTCGTGGCCAGCGCCTGGTGCACCGCTGCCCGGACCTGGGCGTCCGTTCGCGACGGCAGCGCGACGATGCGGGCGGCGAGCTCACCGGCCGCGGCCGTCGCGGGACCGTTCAGCACCGCCGCGATCTTCTGGAACGCCGTGCGGGCGGCGTGCGAGCCGTCGGCTCCGGCGAGCGCCGCGGCCAGCACTGAGGCCTCGTCCGGGGTGAGGTGGATCGGCGGCAGGGTCATCGCCGGGTCGATCGACCAGCCACCGCCGCGTCCCGGCGTGGTCCGCACCGGGACACCGGCCTCCATCAACGCCTGCAGATCGCGCTGCACCGTCCGTGTGCTGACTTCGAGCCGTGCGGCGAGGACGGCGACCGTCAACGACCTCGGTGCCGCCGCGCGCAACTCCTCCACCAGCGCGTACAGCCGGGCAGTGCGGTTCACAACCCCGATCCTGCCAAGAACTCCCGCTCACGTCGCAGTTCTCGTTCGGTGATCGTCTGCGGATACAGCGTGAAACCGTGCAGCGCGCCCGCGACGACACTCAGCTCCACGGGCGCCTGCCATCGCCGCGCCAGGGAGAGGGAGTCTTCGAGCAGCGGGTCTTCGGCGCCGACGACGATCCGTGCGGGCGGCAAGCCGGTCAGGTCAGCGAACACCGGCGAGATCTCGGGGGCCTGGCGCTGCTCGGCCGTCATCCCCGGCGTGAACAGCTCGTAGGTGCGTTTCAACCTGTCTGTGCCGGGCTTCGACAGGTCGTACGCACCGAACACCAGATTCGCCGCCCGGAAGATCCCGGGCAGACGCAGCAACGTCAAGACGGTCAGGTGGGCGCCCGCCGACTCGCCGCCGATCAGCAGCCTGCTCGTGCCGAACTCGGACTCGACGTGCCCGGCCAGCCACCGCGCGGCGGCCTCGCAGTCGTCGGGCCCGGCGGGAAACGGGTGCTCGGGAGCCAGCCGGTACTCGACGGTCACCACGGCCAGCCGAGACTCCTGAGCCAGCGCCCACAGCCGCTCGTCCTGCCCGTCCGCGGAGCCGAACGACCAGCCGCCGCCGTGAATGTGCAGGTAGACGCCCTCGACGCGGTCCGGCGTGAACACCCTGACCGGCACGCCGTCGACGACTCGATCCTGACCTTGCGGCAGCCTGACCGGCGGCGTGTCGCCACCGAGCCGATTGCGCCGCAGAACCTCCAGGGGTGCCTCGCGCAGTTGGAACGTCCTGGCGAACTCGAGGGTCTCGGCGAGACAGTCCTCGTCAACGATCTTCATGCCGAGGACGGTCGCACCCGTCCGCGACACCGTCCTGTCACCCTTTCCGAGCGAATCTCAGCCCGGTGACGTGGCGTCCAGCACAGTGAAGGCGTTGCGGATGCCCTGCTCCAGAACCTCGTCGGCGAGCTGCCGGTCAGCCAGGGCGCGGGAGAGTTGCAGGGTCCCGATCATCAGGGCGTAGACGCTGAGGGTCGCGGTGCGCGCCGATGCCGGATCGTGCGGCGCCAGCCGGGCGGCGATGTCGTCGATGAGCGCCACCACGCTGCCGGTGTAGGCCTGTCTGGTCGGTTCCGCGCACCGGCCGATCTCGTCGAGCAGCGCGGCGGACGGGCAGCCGTCCTCGGGGTTGTCGCGGTGCTCGGGCGAGAGGTACGCCCGCACGATCTGATCGACTCCCTCGCGGCCGGGTGCGAACGTGGCGAGCCACTCCCGCTGGCCGTTCAGCTGGTCGGTGACCGCGGTCGCGACCAGGTCTTCCTTGGATTCGAAGTGGGCGTAGAAGGCGCCGTTGGTCAGCCCCGCGTCCTTCATGAGCGTGGCGACCCCTGAGCCGTCGATGCCGTCGCGCTTGAGCCGCCGGCCCGCGGTCTCGACGATCCGCTGCCTGGTCGCCTGCTTGTGCTCTTTCCCGTACCGCACCACGTGCTCCTCCAACCCCCCAAGTCAGTACGATCGTAATCCAAATCCGCCGGACCCCTTGCTTCCCGGCCTGCGCTCAGCTTATTGTAGTATGGTCGTAATCCAATAGAGCGGGAGTCCAGGACATGCGCGCGTTCGTCGTCGATCGCTACGGAAAAGGTGGCGCCCTCCGGTCCGGTGAGGTGCCGGAGCCCGAGGTGGGAGTGCACGACGTGCTGGTCCGCGTCCACGCCGCGAGCGTCAACCTGCTGGACGCCAAGATCAGGAACGGGGAGTTCAAGCTCTTCCTGCCCTATCGCCCGCCGTTCGTGCTGGGCAACGACGTCGCCGGCGTCGTGGTCCGGGTCGGGTCCGGGGTGCGGAAGTTCAAGACCGGCGACGAGGTCTACGCGCGGCCGGACAAGGACCGGATCGGCACCTTCGCCGAGTTCATCTCTGTCAGCGAGAACGACCTGGCGCCGAAACCGAAGCGGCTCACGATGGCCGAAGCGGCCTCCGTCCCGCTGGTCGGCCTGACCGCCTGGCAGGCGTTGATCGAGATGGCCGATCTGCGCAAGGGGCAGAAGGTCTTCATTCAGGCGGGTTCCGGTGGCGTGGGGACCTTCGCGATCCAACTGGCCAAGCACCTCGGCGCCACCGTGGCCACGACCACCAGTGCGGCGAACACGGGCCTGGTCGAGCGTCTCGGCGCGGACGTCGTGATCGACTACCGGACCGACGACTTCGAAACCGTCCTGCGCGACTACGACGTGGTGCTGCACAGCCAGGACGACGCGACGCTCGCGAAGTCCCTGCGCGTGCTGAAGCCGGGCGGAAAGCTCATCTCGATCTCCGGCCCGCCCGACCCGGCCTTCGCGAAGGAGATCGGGAAACCGTGGATCCTGCGGCCCGCGACGCGCTTCCTGAGCCGCGGAGCCAGGAAAGCGGCCAAGCGACGCCAGGTCGGCTACTCGTTCCTCTTCATGCGGGCCAACGGTGAGCAGCTCCGCGAGATCACCTCGCTCATCGACGCCGGGGCCATCACCCCGGTCGTGGACCGCGTGTTCCCGTTCGAAGCGACGAACGAGGCCATGGCGTACGTCGAGAAAGGACGCGCGAAAGGCAAGGTCGTCATCCAGATGAAGGAGCCGTCATGAACGTGATCACCCGCTACGCGGACGCACCGACCAAGACCATCGACATCGGCGGGGCGACGTTCGCCTACCGCGAGCTCGGCCCGGAGACCGGCGTTCCGGTGGTCTTCCTGACCCACCTGGCCGCGGTCCTGGACAACTGGGACCCCAGGGTCGTCGACGGCATCGCCGCGACACACCGGGTCATCACGTTCGACAACCGGGGCGTCGGCGCGTCCACCGGCTCGACACCGAGCACCATCCAGCCCATGGCCGCGGACGCCGTCGCCTTCATCCGGGCCCTGGGCCTGGACCAGGTCGACCTCCTCGGCTTCTCGATGGGCGGCATGATCGCCCAGGTGATCGCCGCGGACGAACCCCAGCTCGTCCGCAAGATGATCATCGCGGGCACCGGGCCCGCCGGGGGCAAGGGCATCAGGAACGTCACGCGGATCTCCCACCTCGACACCGTCCGCGCACTGCTCACCCTCCAGGACCCCAAGCAGTTCCTGTTCTTCACCAGGACCGCCACCGGGCGCCGGGCGGGCAAGGAGTTCCTGGCACGCCTCAAGGAGCGCAGGACCGGCCGGGACAAGTCGATCTCCCTGCGGTCCTACGGCGCGCAGCTCAAGGCCATCCACCGCTGGGGCCTGGAACAGCCGGCCGACCTCTCCGTCATCCGCCGGCCCGTGCTCGTCGCGAACGGCGAGAGCGACAGGATGGTGCCGTCGTCGAACTCGACCGACCTGGCCCGGCGCCTGCCGGACGCCCGGCTCACGCTCTACCCCGACGCCGGGCACGGCGGCATCTTCCAGTTCCACGCGGAGTTCGTCGAGGAAGCCCTGGAGTTCCTCGGCTAGACGAGAGCGGCGAGCTGCTCCTTGTCCTGGATGACGTGGATCGCGACGATCTTGTCGTCGCGGACCGTGAAGGCCATGACGGAGAACAGCACGCCGTTGACCCACGTGACGAAGCCGATCTCGCCGCCGATGAGCGCGAACTGGATCTCCGCCATCGTCGCGTACTTGCGGAACAGGCTGGCGCGCCCTGCCACCGTGCGGCCGCCGATGACCTCCAGCGCACCCGCCTTGAGCGTGACGTCCGGGTGCAGCACCGACACCAGGCCCTCCAGGTCGCCTTCGCGCGACGCCCTGAGGAACGCGGTGACCACTTCCCGCTGCTTCGGCAGGTCGACGTTCGGCTGAGGCCGGTCCTGCACGCGTTTGCGCGCACGGCTTGCGAGCTGACGTGTGGCCGTGGGCGTCTTGTCGATCAACGGCGCGATGTCGTCGAACGGCACCGCGAACATGTCGTGCAGCACGAACGCCAGCCGCTCGTCGGGCTTGAGGGTGTCGAGGACGACCAGCATCGCCAGCCCGACCTCGTCCGCGGCGACGGCGAGGTGCTCGGGTTCCTCGCGGGTGTCGATCACCGGGTCCGGCATCTCGAACGCGTGCTCTTTGCGGTCGCGCAGCATGTTCAGGCACACGCGCCCGACGACGGTCGTGAGCCACGCGGCGGGGTTCTCGACCTCGCTGGTGTCGGCCTTCTCGACACGCAGCCACGCGTCCTGCAACGCGTCGTCGGCCTCAGCGAACGACCCGAGCATCCGATGGGCGACGGCCCTCAGCCGCGTGCGCTCCTGCTCGAAGTGCGCGATCAAAGCTCCCCCTGTGGCCTGGCTCACAACCTGTCACGTTCCCGAGCGCCGCCGGGTCGACCGGGCAACAAGGCACTCGAACAGGAGCGTAATCATGAAGATCCTCGTCACCGGCGGCACCGGCACCCTCGGCACGCACGTCGTCCCGCAGCTCCGCGCTCAGGGCGCCGAGGTCGTCGTGCTGAGCCGCGGCAACGGCGACATCACCTGCGACCTGACGACCCAGGTTCCGCAGATCGACGCCGACATCGATGTTGTCGTGCACCTGGCAGGCGGTCAGAAGGGCGACGACATCGCGACCCGCAACCTGCTCGCCGCGTGCGGGAACGTTCGCCACTTCGTGTACATCTCGGTGATCGGCGCCGACACCGTGCCGCTCGCATGGTTGCGGACGAAGCTCGTGTGCGAGGAGGCCATCGCTGCGTCAGGCATCCCGTTCACGATCTTGCGCGCGGCCCAGTTCCACAACCTCACGCTGACCATGGTGCGTGCCATGGCCAAGCTGCCGATCGTGCCGGTACCGGGCATGCGGCTGCAGCCGGTCGACGCCCGCGACGTGGCTGCGCGGATCGTCGAACTCGCCCTGGGCACGCCCGCGGGCCGGGTCGCCGACCTGGCCGGACCTGCCGTGTACGACATGAAGCAGCTCGTGCGGGGCTACCTGACGACCGCGGGCAAGCGCCGGCTGACCGTGCCGGTGCGGTTGCCGGGCAAGGCCGGGAAGGCCTACCGGGGCGGGCAGAACCTCACCTTGGACGGCGACCACGGCACCCACACATGGGAGGAGTTCCTTGCGGCGAGCTGATCAGACGGTGGTGACGAACGAGCGCCAGGCGGAGGTGCTGAACGCCAGCACCTCACCGGCCTGGCTCTTCGAGTCGCGGACGAGAGCGTCGTGGGCGAGCAAGACCTCGACGCAGTTGCTGTCCTCTGTCGCACCGCTGTAGCTGCTCTTACGCCAAGAGCGATCCTGGATCATCGAGTTCCTCTCGCGGCTGACCGGCGTACTCCGCCAGCTTCCTCCGCGATTGTTCCCCATCCAAGGAGACCTCGGCCAAGCGGTTGAAGGTCAACCTGATCCGTGCGATGGCGCCCGGATCCTGCACGAACACCTTGGCGAGATCGGAATCGCTGTGGGCGACCGACATGGCCTTCTTGTAGTCCCACAAGGCCAACCCGGCGGAGATGGCAGGCACTTCGAGAGGCACGATCCGGATCATCCGGAACCTCGACAACAGCCGGAGGTACTGGTCCTTCATGACCTCGTCGGAGCCGAAACGCTGCTGCAGCGCTAGCTCATGGATGTAGAACACGCAATCCGGCCGATTGGCCTTGCGCAGGACCGCCTGACGGTCCGTCCGGGCTTGCACGAGCTCGGAGATCCGTTCCTCGGTGACGAAGCCGCCTGCCCGATACAGGGCGTCCGCGTACTCGGGCGTTTGCAGGAGTCCTGGCACCGTGAGGACGTCGTAGCTGGTGATCGTGCTAGCGGTTGACTCTGCCATGACGAGGGTGCGCAGGTTGCCGGGAACCTGGACGATGTATTCCTCGAAGGCGTTGCGGTAGCGGCGTTTGAAGTCCACGAAGTAGTCGGTGTCCTTGCCGCACATGGTGAGCAGCTGGACGAGGTCTACCTCGCTGGGGCGTGCCTTGCCGTGTTCTATGTTGGAGACCTTGCTGGGATCCCAGCCGAGCTGAATTGCCAGTGCGTGGCCGTTGAGGTTCGTGGTGGACTCGCGGAGGCGGCGCAGCTCGTCGCCGAGATCGCGGCTGTACGCGGTGGAGGGAGTGGAAGAAGCCATGCCACCGACGCTAAATCTTGGTCGCAGTCCACGATACTGGCTCGTTCGGGTGAAAACAGTTACCAGGGCACAGGACCGCTGTCGTTGAAGAATCCGCCGGTGGGTCCGTCCGCGCCGAGCGTAGCAAGCCGCACGATCACGGCGGCGCCCTGAGCAGTCGTCAGGAATCCGGTGTGGTTGTTGATGTCCGTGTCGACGAAGCCGGGGTCGGCGGCGTTGACGAGGATGCCGTCCTTGCGGAGTTCGTTGGCGTACTGGACGGTCAAGGCGTTCAGCGCGGTCTTGGAGGGCGAGTACGCGGCCGACGCGGGCAGTGCCGCCAAGGGACCGTCCGGAGTGGCGCAGATGGTGAGCGACCCGGCCGCACTGCTGACGTTGACGATGCGCGGCGCCGGGGAGCGGCGCAGCAGCGGGAGCACGGCGTTGGTCACTGTGATGACGCCGAAGACGTTGGTGTCGAACACTTTCCGGACCATGGCGAGGTCGACGGTGCTCGGGATCTGGTCGACGGCGTCTGACGGCGAGACCTGGCCGGAGCCGCTGATGCCGGCGTTGTTGACGAGCACGTCGAGGTGGCCGAAGCGCTCCTCGATCTGCCGCGCGGCTTCTTCGGCGGTGGCCGGGTCGGTGACGTCCAGGACGAGCGCGTGCGCGTCGTTGCCCTGCTCTCGCAACGCTTCCGCGGCCTCCTCGGCGCGCTGCGGGTTCCTGGCGGCGATGAGCACCGTCATGCCTTGCGCGGCAAGCTGTTCGGCGGCCGCGTAGCCGATGCCCTTGTTCGCTCCGGTGACCATGGCGATCTTGTTCTGTGTCATGAGCACAAGACGCCGCGCTCCGCCGTTCTGTGACAGGTAAGATCTCGGCAACGTGACCTCCTCTGACGCAGAGCTCCTCGCCGATCGCAACCCGCTGCCGTCCGATCTGGACTCACGGCTGCGTGAGCACCTCACGTTCCTGATAGAGGTCGATCTGCTGAAGACCGTTCTGCGAGCATCGCCTCTCGCGGCGGCGGACCGGCGCGAGAACGACGCGGAACACTCGTGGCACCTCGCGTTGATGGTCATGGTGCTGGCCGAGTACGCCGACGAGCCGATCGACGTCGGGCACACGATCAAGCTCGTCGTCGTGCACGACCTGGTCGAGATCTACGCGGGAGACACCCCGATCTACGACACCGAACTGGGCAAGAGCCAGCAGGCACGCGAGGAAGCGGCTGCCGGCAAGCTGTTCGGCATCCTGCCCGAGGACTCGGGACGTCAACTCCGGGCGTTGTGGGACGAGTTCGAGGCGCGCCGGACGCCGGAGGCCCGGTTCGCGAAGGCCATGGACCGGCTCCAACCGTTGCTGCTCAACTGGATGGCCAAGGGCGGCACCTGGCGGACTCCCGGGGTCACCGCGGACGCCGTGCGCGGCCGTAAGGCGGTGATCGGCGAAGGCTCGACGGTGCTGTTCGACGCGGCCATGCACCTGATCAACGAGGGCGAGCGTCGCGGCTGGGCACGAGGATCGCGATAGTGCGCGCCACGCCGAGCACGGGTCCCACGGGCAGCGCGAAGCCGACCCAGTAGACGATCTCGAACGGCAGCAGGGCGAGCGCCGGCTTCTTCCCGTGGCCGCGCCAGAGCAGGGTTCCCGCGGCCACCTCCGCGCCGCACACGACCGCGAAACCGGCGATCAGGGGCACGGTGGCGGGGATGCCGATCTTCTCGAACGGTCCGCCGCCGTAGGTGGGGAATCCCATGAACTGCCAGACCTCGCCCGTGCGCGCCAAGTGCACGGCGCCGTACACCGCGGGCAGTCCGAAGCCGAGCCCCGCCAGCCACGAGAGTGCCGCCGCCAGCTTGGCGGGGTTCATCGCCGGGCCTGTTCCAGCGCGTCGCGCAGGTGGGTCATGTTCGCCTTCTCCTCGCGGCGCACGACCAGCAGGAAGATCGGGAAGATGAGCCGGAACCAGCCGTGCGGCCGCGGCGTGAACTCGGCGTGCAGCAGCGTGCCTTCCGCGACCGGCTCGAGCCGACAGGTGAAGGTGACCTCGATCGGGCCGCCGTTGTGCGCCGTCCAACTGCGCGGGCGGTCATAGCGGACGATCTCCACCTCGACGTACGGGCTGGACTTCCACTTGGCGCGGTACTTCGTGCCCAGTCCGACCGGTCCCTCGGTGATCTTCTCCATCACCTCGCACTTGGGGTTCCACTCGAGTTCCGCGCGGAGGTCGGAGAGGTAGTTGAACACCTCTTCCGGCGAACGGCGGATCAGCACCGAGTTGTGCAGGACGACCATGGCGGGCTCCTCTGACTAGAGGCTCCACTAGTGACGGCACCAGTATCATCCCGGGTATGGCACCGGTCAAGCCGACGAGGGCGGAACGAGCGCGGCAGACACGTCGCCGCATGATCGACGCGGCGCGGAGGATGTTCGTCGAGCAGGGCTACGCCGGGACGACGATGGACCAGATCGCGGCGCAGGCGCAGGTCGCGGTGCAGACCGTCTACTACACGTTCCGGACGAAGGGGCAGCTGCTCACCGAGGTCGTCGAGGTCACGGCGGCGGGCGACGAGGAGCCCGTTCCGGTGCCGGAGCGGCCGTGGGCGCGGGAGATGATGTCCACCGCGTCGGCCGAGCGGGTCCTCGCGCTGGGCGTGGAGCACGGAACCGCGATCTACGAGCGGGTGGCCGCGCTGTGGCCGGCCGTGGGTGCCGCGGCTGCCGTCGACCCGGCCGTGGACAAGTACTGGCGTGGAGTCACAGCGGACCGTCGCGGCGGGCAACGCGCGATGGTCGCCAAGATCGCCGAGCTGGGCGCACTGCGGCCCGGCCTCAGCACCGACCGCGCGACCGATCTGGTGGTCGTGCTGCTGGGACACGACGTCTACCGCGGGCTGGTGCAGGACGCCGGGTGGACCCCGGCCGCCTACCGGGCCTGGCTGCTCGCCACGCTCGTCCAGCAACTGCTGACCACGGAAAATTGATGAGGGGAGCTTTCAGTTGATGAAAGCTCCCCCAACAACGTCAGAGAACGGCGCGCAACTGGTCCGCGATGACCGCGATCCGGCCGAGCACACCGTTCACGAACCGAGGCGAGTCGTCCGTGGACAGGCCCTTGGCCAGCTCCACGGCCTCGTCGATGGCCACCGCGTCCGGCACGTCGGCCGCCCACAGCAGCTCGTACAGGCCGATCCGCAGCACCGCGCGGTCGACCGCCGGCATGCGCTGCAGGGTCCAGCCCTCGGCGTGCTCCGAGATGAGGTCGTCGATGCGCGGACGGTTCGCGTGGACACCCTCGACCAGGGTCACCGTGTAGTCGTTCACCGGAGGGACGTCGGGCGAGCCGACGCGTTCGGCCAGCAGCGTCACCGGGTCGGTGCCCAGCAGGTCGGCTTCGTAGAGGAAGTCGACCGCACGCTTGCGGGCCTTGCTGCGAGCGCCCATCAGGACTTGTCGCTGATGCGGCCGAGGTAGCGGCCGTCGCGGGTGTCGACCTTGATCTTCTCGCCGGTCGTGACGAACAGCGGGACCTGGATCTCGGCGCCGGTCTCCAGCGTGGCGGGCTTGGTGCCGCCGGTGGAGCGGTCGCCCTGCAGGCCAGGGTCGGTGTGCTGGATCACGAGCTCGACCGAGGTCGGGAGCTCGATGAACAGCGGGACGCCCTCGTGCGTGGCGACCATCGCTTCCTGGTTCTCCAGCATGTAGTTGGCGGCGTCACCGACGGTCTCGGACGGAACCGGGATCTGGTCGTAGGTGTCACCGTCCATGAAGATGAAGTCGGTGCCTTCCTTGTACAGGTAGGTCATGCCGCGCTTGTCCACGGTGGCGGTCTCGACCTTGGTGCCCGCGTTGAAGGTCTTGTCGACGACCTTCCCGGTCAGCACGTGCTTGAGGGTCGTGCGCACGAAGGCGCCACCCTTGCCGGGCTTGACGTGCTGGAACGCGGTGACGGTCCAGAGCTGGCCGTCGAGGTTCAGCACCAGGCCGTTCTTCAGGTCGTTCGTGGTGGCCACGGTGGGATTTCTCCTGTGTTGGACGGGGGTGTCAGACGACCACGAGTTCCTTCGTGGTCAGGGTGAGGAGCTCCGGCCCGCTCTCGCGGACCACGAGGGTGTCCTCGATGCGGACTCCGCCCCGCCCCGACAAGTACACGCCGGGCTCGACGGTGACCGCCATACCGGCCGAAAGTGTACCGTCACCCACCTTCGACAACGCCGGTGCCTCGTGGATCTCGAGCCCGACCCCGTGCCCGAGGCCGTGCAGGAACTCACTTCCGTGCCCGGCCTTGTCGATCACCTCGCGCGACGCGTGGTCGACGTCGCTCACCTTCACGCCCGGCTTGAGCGCGTTGCGTCCGGCCGCCTGCGACCGCGCGACCAGGTCGTACAGCTCGACCTGCCAGTCGGCGGGCTTGCCGAGCACCAGCGTGCGGGTCATGTCCGAGTGGTAGCCGTCGACGAGCGCCCCGAAGTCGAGCTTGATGAAGTCGCCCTGGTGGAGCGTGGCGTCCGTGGGCGCGTGATGCGGCACCGCGGAGTTCGCCCCGAACGCCACGATGGAGGAGAACGACGGGCCCGCCGCGCCGTGGTCGAGCATGCGGCTCTCCAGCTCGCGCGCGACCTCGCGTTCCGTGGTGCCGGGTCGCAGCCCGCCGTGCCCGATCAACGCCGCCAGCGCCCGGTCCGCCGCCGCGCACGCCATCCGCAGGGCCTCGATCTCGATCTCGTCCTTGACCAGCCGCAGCTTCTCGACGAGACCCGCGGCCTTCGTGAGCTCCGCCTTCTCGGCGGCGTTCGTGAGGGCTTCGAGGCCGTCGACCGTGACGTGGTGGCTCTCGAACCCGACCTTGCCCTTGGCCTTCTGGGCGAGCGCTTCGGCGCACGGCCGGTCGATCAGCCGCTCCAGGTCCGGTACCTGCCTGGCCGACTGCGTGAGATACCTGCCGTCCGTGCAGAAGACCGTCTTGTCGTCGCTCACCGCGTCGATGAGGACAGCGCCGTTCGATCCGGTGAATCCTGTGAGGTACCGGACGTTCAGGAGGTTCGTGACGAGCAGCGCGTCCAGGCCCGTGGCCTGGAGCTCCTGGCGCAGTGCGGTGCGGCGTGCGGCGTACGACGACATGTCTCGCAGCGTACGGCCAGTCCTAAGCTGTCCGCATGCGTCCTTGGTTCGTCCGTGCGTTGTGGATGGGGTTGCTCCACGGAGCCGTGCAGACAGGTGTGTCGGCGGTGGCGGTGCGCAGCCCCGAAGCCACGTCGGTCCGTCCCATCGCGCTCGCGTTGCTCGTGGCCGCCGCGGTGATCTGGGGCGCGGTCGACCGGTTGCGCGACCTGCCCTCGCCGGGCATGCAGTGGTTCATCGCCTCGCTGATCGCCGGCCCGTTCGCCGGTGCTCTGGGCGTGATCGGGTCGGCGTTGCTGGTCGACCAGACCGGGCAGGAGGCGCTGTGGGTGGCGTTGACGGGCGGGGCGGCGTTCACGGCGTTGCTCGTGCTGGCGCCGGCCGGGCTCGGGCTGCTGCTGGGAGGGTTCCTGGGCGAGAAGGCTAGCCCGCGTCCTTGACCTTGAGCTGGTAGGTCACGGCGACGCCGAGGCCGCCCGACTCCCCCTCGATCCGCAGCTCGTGCTCCCCCGGCGTCAGGGGCTTGAGCCACGCCCACAGCCCGCACGCCTGAGCGGCGATGCGCCCCGCACGCTCCCCGGCCGCGTTGTCCTTGGCGGCGTCGAACCTGACCTCGACCGGGTCGATCCTGCGCAGCTCCACGACCTGGCCGTCGAGCGTCACGGACCCCTTAGCCGCCTCCATGAACTTCTTGCAGTCGGTCGTGTTGGCGCTGTAGTGGTTCACAGCGGGCCCGGCCAGCGGACGATCGGCCGGCACCTCGCACGTCCTGGTCGCCCTGCCGCCGAACGTCCCGGCGAAGAACCACACGTCCTTCGGCTGGTCCTCGGCGCAGAACTGACCGGTCTCGTCGGCCACGGGGTTGCGCTCCTGCGGGCTCGCCAGCGCCCACGTCCACCACCGGGCCTGCAGGTCCGCGTCGGACAGCTCCGCGGCCGGTGCCTCGGAGGTCGGAGTTCCTGGCGGCTGGGCGGTGGCGCACCCGGCCAGGAGCAGCGCGAGCGCGGCGATGAGGGGTCTCGGCACGCGCGGGATCCTCGCAGACTCCGGCCTAGTCGGCGGCAGGACCCGCCACCAGCTCGATTTCGAAGCCGTCCTCGTTCTCCAGGAAGGCGGCGTAATGGTCTTCGCCGCCCGCGTGGGGGTGTTTGTCGGCGAACATCAGCTGCCAGCCGTGCTGGTGGGCTTCTCGGGTGAGGCGGTCGACGTTCTCTTTGGTGCCTGCGTGGAGGGCTAGGTGGTTGAGGCCGGCTTTCATCCGATCGTGTGGACCGGTGAGTGCCGGGGACTGCTCGACGACGACGTAGGTGTCGTTGAGCTTCCAGCTGACGCCCGCGTTCCAGCGTTGGTACTCGGTCCAGCCCAGGGCCGGGAAGAGCCACCCGAAGGTGGCTTCGGCGCGGGCGAGGTCCGGTACCCAGAGCTCGACGTGGTGCAGCAACCGGTTCCCCCTCGAAGTCAACCCAAGTCAAACTTCTGGATAGTGAATGTCCACGATTTGGCCGATGATTGACGATCAACTGGAACTAACTTGAGCGGTCGTCGGTGGTTCCATAAAAGCCATCCCCACCGCGAGTTCCAGCAAAGGACGGCCATGACCGACGAGTTCCGCACGCGCAACAATCTCTCGGGCGAGGTCGGTGACAACAGCGCAGTGGTGCAGCTGCACCACGTGGGCAGAGACGTCGTGTTCGTGACAAATCCGAAGCGATCAGCAGGTGTGACCCGCGTGCGACCGAACGCGAGCAGGGCGGAACAGGTCATGCTCGCCGCCACCGCGCTCGCGGCGATCGCGCTGCTCGGGTGGCGCTACTTCTTGAGCGACAGCCAGCGCAGCGCGAGCAGGTAGCCCTCCACGCCCAGCCCCGCGATCACGCCGTTCGCGACCGCCGAGATGACGCTGTGGTGCCGGAACTCCTCGCGCTGGTGGATGTTCGAGATGTGCACCTCGACCAGGGGCGCCGTGAGCTGCGAGCACGCGTCGCGCAGGGCGATCGAGTAGTGGGTCCAGGCGGCGCCGTTCAGCACGACGGGGATCGAGGCGTCGGCGGCCTCGTGCAGCCACCCCACCATCTCTCCCTCGTGGTGGGTCTGGCGGACCTCGACCTCGAAGCCGAGCTCCTTGCCCTCGGCGACGCACATCTCGACGAGGTCGGCGTGAGTGGTGCTGCCGTAGATGAGGGGCTCGCGGGTGCCGAGGCGGTCGAGGTTGGGGCCGTTGAGGACGAGGACCTTCACAGCAGCACCGTCCCGCCGGTCTTGGGCTCAGCAGCCACGGCCGAGTAGGCGGCGGCGATGAGAGCGGGGTCGGGGCCTTCGAGGCGGCCGGGCTTGGCCAGGCCGTCGAGGACCACGAAGCGGAGCACGCCCGCCTTGTTCTTCTTGTCGACCTTCATGCCCTCCATGAGCTGCGGGAGGGCGTCCGGGTCGTAGGAGGTCGGCAGGCCGAGGAGCTCCAGGACGCGCTTGTGGCGGTCGGCCGTCTCGTCGTCGAGGCGGCCTGCCAGGCGGGCCAGTTCGGCGGCGAAGACCAGGCCCACGCTGATCGCGGCGCCGTGACGCCAGCGGTAGCGCTCGCGGCGTTCGATGGCGTGGCCGAGGGTGTGGCCGTAGTTGAGGATCTCGCGCAGGGACGACTCGCGGAGGTCGCTGGTGACGACGTCGGCCTTGATCTGGATCTTGCGGCGGACCAGGTCGGCGAGCACCTCGCCGGTGGGGTCCAGGGCGGCCTGGGGATCGGCCTCGATGAGGTCGAGGATCACCGGGTCGGCGATGAAGCCGCCCTTCACGATCTCGGCCATGCCGGCGACGAGCTCGTTGCGCGGCAGGGTTTCCAGGGTGGCGAGGTCGACGAAGATGGCGTCGGGCTCGTAGAAGGTGCCCACGAGGTTCTTGCCCGCGTCGGTGTTGATGCCGGTCTTGCCGCCTACGGCCGCGTCGACCATGCCGAGCAGCGTCGTCGGGATGTTCACCAGGCGCACGCCGCGCATCCACGTGGAGGCGACGAAGCCCGCGAGGTCGGTCACCGCGCCGCCGCCGAGGCCGACGACGACGTCTGTGCGCGACAGGCCGATCTTGCCCAGGACGTCCCAGCAGAAGCCGGCTACCGCGAGGTCCTTGCCGTCCTCGGCGTCCGGGACCTCGACGCGGTGGGCGTCGGCGCCGACGGCCTTCAGCTCGTCGACCAGGACCTCGGCCGTGGCGGCGAGCGTCGGCTGGTGGATGATCGCGATCTTGGCGGTGCCCGTCAGAAAGCTGACGATGTCGCCCAGCAGACCGCGGCCGATGACCACGTCGTAGGGCTTCTCGGCGGCGACCCGGATGCGCGCGGGCTCGGTCATCGTCCAACTCCCTTGATCACCGCGTCGGCCACCTGCTGCGGGTCGAGCGAGTCGGTCAGCACCTCGACCGTCGCGACCTCTCGATACAGCGGCAGCCGCGCGTCCAGCAGCGCCTTGAACGTGGCGCGCGGGTTCATGCCGGACAGCAGCGGGCGTGCGGAGGACAGGCCGGTGCGGCGCACGCCCTCGGCCATGCCCACGTTCAGGAACACGACGGTGTGCTCGCGAAGGCGCTCGCGCGTGGTGGCGGACAGCACCGCTCCCCCGCCGAGAGCCAGCACGCCCTCGTGTTCGACGAGGGCCTTCGCGACGGCTTCTTCTTCCATGGCGCGGAAGACGGGCTCGCCGTCGTCGGTGAAGATGTCCGAGATCGGCTTGCCGGCCAGCTCGACGATGTCCGCGTCGACGTCGCGGAACGGCAGGCTCAGGCGCTCGGCCAGCAGCTCGCTGATCGTGGTCTTGCCGGCCCCGGGAGGCCCGACCACCACGTACCGCGGGCTCACATGCCCTCCCAGCGGGCTTCCAGGGCCTTCAGGTACGCGTGGGCGTTGCGGCGCGTCTCGTCGAGCGAGTCGCCGCCGAACTTCTCCAGCGCGGCCTCGGCGAGCACCAGCGCCACGACGGACTCCAGCACGACACCGGCGCGCGGCACGGCGCAGACGTCCGAGCGCTGGTGGATCGCGACGGCCGGCTCTCCCGTTCGGACATCCACAGTGGACAGTGCACGTGGGACGGTCGAGATGGGCTTCATCGCCACGCGCGCACGGAGGATCTCGCCGTTGGTGATGCCGCCCTCGAGGCCACCGGCGCGGTTCGAGCGGCGCGTGACGCCGACCGGGCCGCTGCCGCGGTCGATCTCGTCGTGGGCCTGCGAACCCCACCTGCGCGCCGACGTGAAACCGTCGCCGATCTCCACGCCCTTCATGGCCTGCACGCCCATCAGCGCGGCGGCCAGGCGGGCGTCGAGGCGGCGGTCCCAGTGCACGTGCGAGCCGAGGCCCGGCGGCAACCCGTACGCGAGCACCTCGATGACGCCGCCGACCGTGTCGCCGGCCTCCTTGACGGCCTCGACCTCGGCGACCATCGCGTCGGTGCCGCGCGCGTCGAAGCAGCGCACCGGCGACTCGTCGATCGCGGGCAGGTCGTCCGGGGTGGGCAGCGCGGCGTCCTCGGGCGTCTCGGCCTTGCCGATCGACACCACGTGGCTGAGGATCTGCACGCCCAGCAGCTGCTGCAGGAACTGGCGTGCGACCGTGCCGAGGGCGGTGCGGGCCGCGGTCTCGCGGGCGGACGCGCGTTCGAGCACGGGGCGCGCCTCGTCGAAGCCGAACTTCTGCATGCCCGGCAGGTCCGCGTGACCGGGCCGGGGCCGCGTCAGGGCCTCGTTGCGGCCGGTCGGCTTGAGCAGGCTCGGGTCGACGGGGTCCGGCGACATCACGGTCTGCCACTTGGGCCACTCGGAGTTGCCGATGGTGACCGCGACCGGGCCACCTTGGGTCTTGCCGTGACGCACGCCGCCGAGGATCTCGACCTCGTCCTGCTCGAAGCCCATGCGCGGGCTTCGGCCGAAACCGAGCCTGCGGCGCCCGAGCTGGGCGACGAGATCGTCCGTCGTCACCTCGACACCGGCGGGCATGCCCTCCAGGACGGCGACGAGAGCGGGGCCGTGTGACTCTCCAGCGGTGATCCAGCGCAGCACGTTCACAATCCTTTCACAGCGTCGTCAACGCCCAGGTGGCGGCCAGCAACCCCGGGCCGTGGGGCACTCTTCGGCTGCGTTTGACCGCGGCCATCGCCAGTGTGACCGCACTGGACAGGATCGCCGCAGGTAAGAGCGACGGCAGCGTGAGAGTGGCGCCGAGTGCGGCTGCGAGTTTCACGTCGCCGCCGCCCATGAGCGCCGGTCTGACGCGCCGGATCGCGAGATGAGCGCCACCGAAGAGGAGCGCCGTCAGGGCCGCGGCTCCCAGCCTGTGGAACTGAAGGAGCAGCAGCAGTGCGCCCAGAGGGAGGGTCAGGGCGTCCGGCAACCGGTGGTGCCGCAGGTCCGTCGCCGCGAGCACGATTCCGAACCAGGCCAGCAGGTACGACGAGGGTGGTGCGTCCAGGACGGCGGCGACCGTCCACAACGAACCCAGGAAAGACGCGAGCAGGACCGTGGTCATGGCACCACGGTCCTGCTCGGTACGACTCGGGCCAAATCGCGGCCCGTCGTGAACGGTCCATTCACGCACGGGTTCCACCGTGCCCTACTTCAGGCTGGGAAAACGCCCGGAACTCCAGCTCGGCACGCTCGCGCAGGGGTACCCCCGGCCTGGGATCCCCTCGCAACCAACTTGGCGAGGACCACCGACAAGATCGGGAACTGAGCGAGGCCGGGTTCAGCGAGACCAGTCGAACAGGGCGTCGTTCGCCGCCACGTCCACGTCCACCGCCAGGTCACCAAGCACCTCGGCCGCCGCGTCCAGCGCGATCACCGGGCAGATCGGCGCGAACCCCGCCGCCTCGACCTCGGCCGGGTCCCAGGTCACGATCCGCTGACCGGCCAGCACCTGCTCGCCCTTGACCACGTGCAGCTCGAAGCCCTCGCCCTTGCGCTTCACGGTGTCGATGCCCAGGTGGACCAGCACCGCCGCGCCGTCACCGGTGGCCACCACGAACGCGTGCGGGTGCAGCGTCACGACGGTGCCGTCGACGGGTGAGACGACGTCGGACCGCGATCGGAGCGGCTCGACGGCCACGCCGGGGCCGACCATCGCCTGCGAGAAGACCGGGTCCGGGACTGCGGAGAGCGCGACCACGCGGCCGGCCACGGGGCTGCCGACGCGCAGGCTCACAGGATGTCCTCGATGTCCGACGCGATCGTGTCCGCCTCGGGGCCGACGACGACCTGGACGACGTTGCCGGAGCGCATGACTCCGTGTGCTCCCAACGACTTCAGAGCCTTCTCGTCGACGAGGGAACCGTCTTCGAGCTCACACCGCAGACGGGTGATGCAGGGCTCGATCTCGACGATGTTGGACGCGCCACCCAGCGCCTCGACGATCTTCTGCGCCTTCTCGTCAGCCACGTTCGTACCTCTCGTTCCCGTAACAGCGGTTGACACCCACTGAGTGTGCGGAGCATTCTCCCGCACCAACTGGTCTAGACCGGAAAGTACCACTGCGAGGAGGTGAGCGAATGCACGAGATCGTGGACGGGCCCAAGCCCAAGCACGCGCAGCTCCGCGAGATCCTGCGCCGACTCGCCGAGCACGACCTCGCTCCGGGCTCGCCCATCCCGTCCGAGCGCGACCTCGCCGAGCGGTACGGAGTGTCCCGCATCACAGTGCGGGCCGCAGTCGGCCAACTGGTCGCCGACGGCCTGCTCACCAGGGCGAAGGGGCGTGGGACGTTCACCGCACGGCGGCGCTACGACCTGCAGCTCCTGCTGGCCTCGTTCACCTCGGAGATGAAGGCTCGCGGGCTCGAGCCGAGCACCGAGGTGATCAGCTGCGGGCAGGGGGCTCCCGGTTCGAAGGCCTCGCTGGGGCTGGACGCCGAGGAGTACGCCTACCGCGTGGTGCGGCTGCGCAGGGCCGACGGGGCACCGCTGGCTCTCGAGGCCGGCTGGTACAGCCCGCACCTGCTGCCCGAGCTCGACCGGTGCGACCTCACGGGGTCGCTCTACGAGCTCTTCGCGGCGAAGTACGGGGTGCAGCTCGACGAAGCGAGGCAGACCGTGTGGGCCGAGACCGCCGACGCCGACACGGCCAAGGCGCTCGACGTCCGCAAGGGCAGCCCGCTGCTCGTGTTCCGAAGGGTCGCCAGCGCGCAGGGGCGGCCTTGTGAAGACGTGACTTCCTGGTACCGGGGCGATCTCTACCAGGTGACCATGCAACTGGACCGGACCGTCCCGGGTACCGGACCGAACTCCGCCAAGGGAGGTACCCGATGAGCACCGACGCCGCACAAACGGGCGGTCGTGAGATCAAGGGCCTCGCCACGTTGCAACGCTTCGGTCGCAGCCTCATGCTGCCGATCGCCGTGCTGCCCGCGGCAGGCCTCTTGCTCCGCGCCGGTCAAGACGACCTACTGGGCAAGGAAGGTCTCGGCTGGAACGCCGTCGCCGCGGTAGTCGGCGCGGCCGGCGACGCGCTGTTCGGCAATCTCGCCCTGCTGTTCGCCGTCGGCATCGCGGTCGGGTTCGCCCGGCGCGGTGACGGCTCCACGGCACTGGCCGCCGTCGTCGGCTACACCGTGCTGCAGAGCATCTTCAAGGCCCTGTCGCCGCTGATCCTCGACCAGCCGACCGACCCGCTCGCGAAGCCGGTACTGATCGACTACAAGGTGCTCGGCGGTATCGTCGTCGGCATCCTGACCGCGCTGCTGTGGCAGCGTTTCCACCGCATCAAGCTGCCCCCGTACCTGGCGTTCTTCGGCGGCCGCCGCTTCGTGCCGATCATCGTCGCCGGTGTCATGATCGTCGTCGGCGTGGTGCTGGGCCTGCTGTACCCGCTGTTCAACTCGGGCATCACAGCGCTCGGCGAGTGGGTCACGGGCAGCACGATCATCGGTGCCGGTCTCTACGGCATGATCAACCGTTTGCTGATCCCGCTCGGCCTGCACCACATCATCAACAACGTCGTGTGGTTCCAGTTCGGCGAGTTCAACGGCAAGACCGGTGACATCCCGCGCTTCTTCGCCAACGACCCGTCGGCGGGAACGTTCCAGACCGGCTTCTTCCCGATCCTGATGTTCGCCCTCCCGGCGGCGGCGCTCGCGATCGTCCACACGGCGCGCCCGAGCCAGAAGAAGATCATCGGCGGCATCATGGGCTCCGCCGCGCTCACCGCGTTCATCACCGGTGTGACGGAGCCGCTCGAGTTCGCGTTCATGTTCGTCGCGTGGCCGCTGTACGTCATCCACGCGGTGCTGACCGGCACCTCGCTGGCGATCGCGAACGCGCTCGGCATCCACGACGGCTTCTCGTTCTCGGCCGGTGCGATCGACTTCATCCTGAACTGGAACATCGCGACCAAGCCGTGGCTGCTGATCATCCTCGGCCTGATCTACGCGGTGGTGTACTACTTCCTGTTCCGCTGGGTCATCACCAAGTGGAACCTGAAGACGCCGGGCCGCGAGGACGACGAGTCGCCGGAAGCCGACGAGTCCGTTCTCACCACGTCCGAGCGGGTCACGCGCGAGACGCGCGAGAATCCCGCCACGAACGAGAAGTAACCAGCACAACCAGCTCTACCGGGAGGAACCATCATGGCCGAGCGACGGGTCACCGTGGCCAGCAAGGTCGGGCTGCACGCCCGGCCCGCCGCACTGCTGGCGAAGGCCGCCGCCGACCAGCCGGTGACGGTCACCATCGCCAAGGACGGCGGCGAAGCCGTGGACGCGGCGAGTGTTCTGGGTCTGATGACCCTGGGCGCCATGCACGGTGACGAGGTGGTGCTCAGCGCCGATGGGGACGGAGCGGACGCTGCTCTGGACGTCATCGCCGAACTGATCGCCACCGACCACGACGAGTGAGTCGTGTCCGGGCTGTGAGTGCTCCGGGGCCTTCCTGAGGTCGCTCACAGCCCACCCGAAGTGCAGGACGACACCCGCGGTCACGACGCCGGCCAAGGTCGACGGCGTGGCCTGCGGGTACGTCACCATCAGCCACACCCCGCCCGCCGCGAGCGCGGGCGGCACGACCAGCCCCGCGGTCCACCGCAGCAGCACCAGGAACGCGAGCGTCGAGACCAGCAGCGCCGCGCCGAGCGTGTCGCTGAACCGGTGCCAGCCCAGCGACACCGTCTCCGCCGCCACCGCGCCCGCGCCGATCGCGCCGGGCACCGCGACCCAGAGGGCGAACCTGCGCGGCACCGCCATGGTCACCGCGATCACCGACGCCACCGCGGCCGTCGTGTGTCCACTCGGGAAGCTGTTGTGCACCAGCACCGCTTCCTCGTCCAGTTCGGGCCGCACCAGCACGTTGAGCTTCAGCAACTGCGCGAGCAACACCGACCCGCCGAGCAGCAGCAACGGCGGAAACGCCTTCTTGCGCGCGATCAGGATCACGAGGACCGCGGCGACGATGATCGCCATGTCCACGTTGGACGCCCACGAACGCTGCAGTGACAACTCGGGCAACGCGGCGTTCTCCGCCTTCTGCCCGAACGACGTCCACACCAGCGCGAAGTACGTGAAGAGGAATCCCACCAAGCTTCCGACCATGAACCCGAGACTCCGCGTGCCGCTCTACGGGAAGGTCCACGCCATGTCATGGTTGCGCTACAGAACCGGCGCGGGTCCCGTCGCCCGCAGATAATGGATCTCGTGGCGATGGTGTTGCTGGTCGAGGACGACCCGTCTGTGCGTGAAGGACTCGGCCTGGCGTTGCGCCGCCAGGGACACGACGTCCGGGCGGCGGGAACAGGTGAGGAAGGCGTCGAACGCCTCCGCGAGTCACGCCCCGACATCGTCGTGCTGGACATCATGCTGCCGGGCATCGACGGCTTCGAGACGTGCCGCCGGATGCGCATGCAGGCCGAGGTGCCGATCATCATGCTCACGGCTCGTGGCGACGACTTCGACGTGGTCGCGGGCCTGGAGGCGGGTGCCGACGACTACGTGGTGAAGCCCGTCGAGCCGCGCGTCCTGGAGGCCCGGATCCGCGCGGTGCTGCGCCGGACCGTCTCCGAACCGTCCAGCATCGAACGCCACGGGTCGCTGGTGATCGACCGCGCCGGCCTGCAGGTGCTGAAGGACGACGTGAAGGTCGCCCTGACGCCCACCGAGCTGAAGCTGATCCTCGAGCTGTCGCGCACGCCCGGCCGTGTGCTGACCCGCCAGCAGATCCTCGAAGCCGTCTGGGAGCACGACTACCTCGGCGACTCGCGGCTCGTCGACGCGTGCGTCCAGCGGCTGCGGGCCAAGATCGAGGACGTGCCCTCCGAACCCCGCTACGTCCACACGGTGCGCGGCTTCGGCTATCGCTTCGGCCCGCGATGAGGTCGCTCTTCCGCGGCCTGCGGCCCCGGCTGATGGCGGCCTTCCTGCTGCTGACCCTGCTCGGCGCGGTGGCGGCGGCCGGTGCCTCGTACGCGACCGCCCGCAACCTGCTCCTGGAGGACGCGCAGGACGGGTTCATGAACCCGCTGGTCAACGACGTCCGCTCCTACGCGCCCCGGCTGACCGTGCCGCCGGCCCAGCAGGACCTCGACGACTTCGCCAACTACCTGCGCGGTTCCGCGGTCATCCTCTACCAGGGGCTTCACTCTCGCGGGCCGGACATCTCCTCCATACCCGAGGAGATGCGCACGGCGTTGAAGACGAGCAGGACGGTGATCTGGCAGCGGCGCACGGACTTCGTCGATCCGTACGTGTTCGTCGGCATCCCGTTGCTGCGCCCCGACGGCTCCCCCACCGGCGTCGAGGTGTGGGCCTGGACGTCTCTGGGCGGCCCTCAGCGCGCCATCGACAGCTTCGCGAAGGCGGCCTGGGTGGGTGTCAGCCTGGTGCTGCCCCTGGCCCTCGGCCTGGCGCTGTTCACGGCCCGCGGCGTCCTGCGCCCGGTCCGCCGCCTGGGCGACGCCGCCCGCGCGCTCGGCTCGGGCCACCTGGACACCCGTGTCGAGGAACGAGGCGCCGACGAGCTTTCCGACCTGGCCCGCACGTTCAACAGCGCCGCCGAGCAGCTGGAGGCCACCCAGGCCGCCTCTCGTCGCTTCGTGGCCGACGTGTCCCACGAGCTCCGCACGCCTCTCACGGCCATGAACGCCGTGACGGCCGTCCTGGACGAGGACGCCGCGTCCCTGCCCGCGGACACGGCGGTCGCGGCCCGCCTGGTGTCGACCGAGACGCGCAAGCTCACCCGCCTGGTCAACGACCTGATGGAGATCTCGCGCTTCGACGAGGGCCGCAACCTGCTCGAGCTCGACGAGTGGGACATCGGCACGGCCGTCCGCGACTCCCTGGCCGCGCGCGGCTGGACGTCGTCGGTGGACGCGGATCTTCCTCCCGGCGTCACCGGCCGGGTCGACCGCCGCCGCCTCGACGTGATCGTGGCCAACCTCGTCGGCAACGCCCTGAAGCACGGTGGCGCCCCTGTGCGAGTGGCCGTGCGGCCTGGTGTGATCCAGGTGGCCGACAACGGCCCGGGCATCCCCGCGGACGCCCTCCCCCACATCTTCGACCGCTTCTACAAGGCAGACACGGCCCGCTCCCGTTCCGAGGGCAGCGGTCTGGGATTGGCGATCGCATGGGAGAACGCACGCCTGCACGGCGGCACCATCGAAGCAGCCAACGCGCCCTCGGGCGGCGCGGTCTTCACGTTGCGCTTGCCCTGGTGATGCTCGCTTCCTGCGGTGTACGGCCGACGCCGATCCTCACCGGCGCGGAGGCCCCGACCGTCTCCTCGCACGAGCTGACGGTCTACCTGGTCGCCGCCTCGGGCAAGGAACTGGTGCGCCGCACCCGCTCCTACTCCGGCGCGGTGGACACGGCCACCGCCATCAACCTGCTCATGGTCGGCCCCACCGAGGAGGAGAAGAAGCTCGGCCTGAGCAGCGAGGTCCCGGCCAGCGCGTCCCGGGTCTACGCGGTGTCGCCGAACCTCATCGTGCTGCCCGACGACATGGGGCCGTTGTCGAAGTTCGCGCAGTTCCAGCTCTACTGCACGGCCGTCACCAGTCGGGCGAAGGTGGAAGGTGTCCCGGCGTCCGGCTTCGACTGCCCTTAGCCACGTAGACGACGTCCCGGAGGTCTTCGTCGCCGTACGCCGACGCATTGGTGAGATGACCGTCGTACGGACCGACCTTGGTCACTCGCGCGCCATCGCGGAACACCAGCTGCAACCCGTGCTCCGGTTGCCACGCGCACTCGCACTCGACCGAGACGTAGACCGGCCGGCCCGGACCGTCCCGCCCGACGCCCGCCTCGTACGTGTCGAACGTGACGTGGTCCCAGACGTCACCAGGGCCCGCGATGCGCGGGAAATCGGGGAGGTCGTCCGCCGCGTCCTGGTAGTAGGCGAAAACCGCGGGGCCGGCTTCTTCGAGCGCTGAGCGGTCCAGTTCCAGGAATGTGCGGATGGCCGTTTGGAAGTCTTCCTTGGCCCGGTCCTTCTTGTAGGCCCGGTAGTCCTCCACGACGAACGGCAGGGCGGCGTTGCCGAACATCGGCACCGGAATCGGTGCGCTGACCACGGAGCCGAACTGATCTTTCGTCACTGGTCCGAGCCCGGGGATCTCCACCCCGCTCATCCTAGGGAGAGGCGGGACGCACCGGCGGCCGTGGTGTAAGCCGGCAAACCCCCGCGCCCGTGCGGAGCCCCCGGCGGACACACCCGTGCGTCCCGCCACCGACACCCCTCGAGGCAGGGACACCGGCATGCGATGACCCCGGAGCGATCGGCTATCGTCCGGAGTCAAACGAGTCATGTTCAGGCAACCACACGACCCGCGCGCCAGGTATTCCACAGCGATGGATGTAGACGAAAGTTACGAATCCCAGGTCTTGCTAGGAGCGCGAGGCGAGTTCGGCGGCCAGCGCCGAGCGCATGACCTCCTGTGGCGCGGCCTGCCCGGTGAACTGTTCCACCTGCCCGAACGCCTGGTGCAGCAACATGTCCAGCCCGGTGGCCAGCCGCGCCCCGGACGCCTGCACCGCCTCGGCGACCGGCGTGGGCCACGGGTGGTAGATCACGTCCAGCACGTAAGGCGCCCGAGCCAGGGCGGAGGCCAGCGGCACCGTCGCCTCGGCCGGAACCGTGGACACCACGACGTCCGCAGCGGCCGCCAGCGTGGCGAGGTCCACAGAGGACAGAGCCAGCACCTCGACCGAGACCCCGACGCGAGCGGCCGTGGCCACAGCCTCGGCAGCACGAGAAGTATCCCGCACCACGAGGTAAGCCGAAGAGATCCCGAGATCGGCGAACCCGGCGAGAACAGCGGTAGCCGTCCCGCCCGCCCCGATCACGACCCCGGACGACCCGCCGGAGAACCCCTTCTCTCGCAAGGCTCCCACGACACCGTCCACATCGGTGCAGTCGGCGTGCCACCCGGATTCGGTGCGCACCAACGTGTTCGCCGCGCCCACCGCCGTCGCACGCGGGGTGACCGATGAAGCCACCGCCAACGCAGCCCGTTTCGTGGGCATGGTGCACGAAAGCCCGACCCACTCCGGGCCCAGCGACGCGACCAGAGAGTCCACTTCGGACTCGGCGCACTCCAGTCGCGTGTACTCCCAGTCCAGGCCCAGCGCGGCATACGCGGCGTTGTGCAGCACAGGAGAGAGCGAGTGTTCGATCGGCGAACCGATCACCGCGGCACGACGCACTAGTAGATGCCGTCCCGCTGGGCCTTCTGGTCGTTCGCGTTGTGCTCGTCGAAGGTGGTCGCGAAGCACGACGTGCCGTCCTGCTGGCACTTCACGAAGTACAGGATGTCGCCGCCCTCGGGCTTGATCGCGGCGGCGACGGCCTGCTGCGACGGCGAGCCGATCGGCGTCGGGGGCAGGCCCGGGGTCAGGTACGTGTTGTACGGGCCCGGCTTGTCGCGGTCGGCGTCCGAGGTACGGATGTGGGGCTGGTTGTTCTTGTAGTTGATGGTCGAGTCGAACTGCAGGGCCATCGGCTTCTTCAGGCGGTTGTAGATGACCTGGGAGACCTTGCCGAAGTCCTTCTCGATGGCTTCCTTCTCGACCAGCGAGGCCATGACCAGGACCTCGTAGGGACGGAAGCCGGTGTTCATGGTGCCGCCGGGGATGCCGATGCCCGCCAGCTTCTGCGCGGACGACACGATCACGCTGCGGATCAGCTCGACGGCGCTCACACCCGGTTTGACCTGGTAGACGCCTCGCATGATCAGACCTTCGAGGCGGTACTGGGGGTCGGCGCGCTTCACGTCGGTCAGCGCCCAGTCCGGCACGCCCAGCGCGACCGGGTCGGTCTGCTCAGCGGCGGCCTTGATCTCGTCGACGGTCAGGCACTTCTTGGCGCCGTCCTTCTCCGTGCAGCTGGCGTCGGCGAGCTGGGAGTAGATGCCCTTGACGATCTTGTCGCCCACCTTGATGTCGGTGAGCTTGATGCCGCCGACGATCTGCACGGCGGGCACGCGGGTCTTCGGGTCGACCATGCGGGCCACGGCCTGCTCGCCGGACATCTTCGTCTTCATCAGGTAGAAGCCGGGCTGGATCGACGTCACGCGGGCGTCGGTCTTGCTGGCCTCGATGAAGGCGCGCGCGGAGGCGATGACGCCGTTGTCGTACAGGGTGGAGGCGATGGCGCTGACCACGTCGCCGTCCTGGACCTCGACGATGGCGTCGGCCTCGCCGCTGCCGGGGAAGTCGTCGTAGGAGCCGATGCCGCGCAGCTCGCGGTAGCCGTAGTAGGCACCGCCCAGGCCCACGGCGAGGACCATCGCGACGACGAGCCACAGGATCGTCTTCTTGCGCTTCTTCGCCTTGTTGCGGGCGCTCTCGCGCTCACGGTCGCGCCCCCGCGGACGCCGCTCGCGTTCGTCGGCGTCGGGGTCGGTGAACAACCCGAGATCGTCGCTCACACCTCGTCCTTTCGGGCGGCCACAACGCGTGCCCGTGCGTCCAGCCAAGACTGCAGGATCTCGACAGCGGCAGCCTGGTCGACCACGGCACGCTGCTTCTTGCCCTTCACACCGCGCTGTGCCAGCACCCGGCTCACCACGACCGTCGTCAGTCGTTCGTCGGTCAGCCGGACCGGCACGGGGGCGACGCGTCCGGCCAAGGCGGCAGCGTACGCGGTCGCCGCCTCCGCTGCCGGTCCGTGCCGTCCAGCCAGTGTCTTCGGCAGGCCGACCACGACCTCGACGACGTCATGCTCGGCCACGAGACGTACGAGCTCGGTGAGGTCCGAGCCGCGCTTCTCGTCACGCTGGAGGGTAACCAGCGGAGTGGCCAGGAAAGCACCTGGATCGCTGAGAGAAATTCCCACGCGAACCGATCCGACGTCGACGCCGAGCCTGCGTCCCAGGCCCGGGTCGTCGACACCAGGTGAGTCAGCGCTGCTCAAGCACCTTGTCCAGTTCGTTGGTGAGGGCCGTGATGGCCTCGGGCACGCCGGCCGGGTTCGTGCCGCCGCCCTGGGCCAGGTCCGGCTTGCCGCCACCGCGGGCGGCGATGGCCGGGCCGAACACCGGCACGAGCTTGCCGGCGGCCAGGCCCAGGTCGCGGGCGGCGGCCGTGGTGGCCACCACGAAGCTGACCTTGTCGCCGTCGACCGAGAACAGGGCCACCACACCGGGCTTGCTGCCCAGGCGGTTGCGGACCTCACCGCCGAGCGTGCGCAGGTCGTTGCCCGACACGCCCTCCAGGCCGAGGGCCACCAGCGACAGGCCGCGCACGTCCAGAGCCTTGTCGGCCAGCGAGCCGGCGTTGCCGAGCAGCTGGGCGGCGCGGACCTTCTCGAGCTCCTTCTCGGCGGACTTCAGCCGCTCGACCAGCGACTCGATCCGCTCGGGCAGGCCGTCGGAGCCGACCTTGAGCATGTCGGAGAGGTTCTGCACGATGGCGCGTTCCTTGGCCAGGAACCGCATGGCCTCGATGCCGACGTAGGCCTCGAGACGACGCACGCCGGAACCGACCGACGACTCGCCGAGCAGCGTGATCGGGCCGATCTGCGACGAGTGCTCGACGTGCGTGCCACCGCAGAGCTCGCGCGACCACGGGCCACCGATCTCGATGACGCGGACGGTCTCGTCGTAGGTCTCTCCGAACAGGGCGACGGCGCCCATGTCCTGGGCACCGGCCATGTCGGTGTAGACGATGCTGACCGGCAGGTCCTTGCGCACGGCGAGGTTCGAGACCTCTTCGATCTCGGACTTGGCCTCGCTCGACAGACCACCCGTCCAGGCGAAGTCGAGCCGCAGGTAGCCGGGCTTGTTGTACGAACCGCTCTGCAGGGCCGACGGGCCGAGCACCTGGCGCAGGGCGGCGTGCACGACGTGCGTGCCCGAGTGACCCTGGCGGGCACCAACGCGCCACTCCGGGTCGACGCGGGCCTCGACGTGCTCGCCCTCGCTGATCTCGCCGTTCACGACGCGCACCTGGTGCACCCACAGCTTGCGGGCGACCTTCTGCACGTCGAGCACCTCGAGCTCGGCGTTGCCGGTGACGATCGTGCCAGCGTCGGACTCCTGGCCACCGGACTCGGCGTAGAGCGGCGTGCGGTCGAGGACGACCTCGACGATGTCGCCTTCCTTGGCACTCTTGACGCGCTGACCGTTGCTCACGATGCCGCGCAGCGTGGCCTCGGAGGCGAGCTCGGTGTAGCCGGTGAACTCGGTCGGGCCCTGCTCGAGCAGCTCGCGGTACACGGTCTGGTCGCCGTGGCCGGTCTTCTTGCCGGCGGCGTCGGCCTTGGCGCGAGCACGCTGCTCGGCCATGAGCTTGCGGAAGCCGTCCTCGTCGACGCTCAGGCCGGCCTCGGAGGCCATCTCCAGCGTGAGGTCGATCGGGAAGCCGTACGTGTCGTGCAGCTGGAAGGCCTTGTCGCCGGGCAGTGTGGCGCGGCCGTCCGACTTCACCTCGTTGGCGGCGCTCTCGAAGATCCGCGAACCGGCGTCGAGCGTGCGCAGGAACGTGTCCTCCTCGGCCTTGAGCACCTGCTGGATGCGGGCGAACCCGCTGACCAACTCGGGGTAGGCCTCGCCCATCGAGTCGCGGACGACCTCGGCGAACTGCTGCAGCACCGGCTCGTTCACGCCCAGCAGGCGGCTGCTGCGGATGATGCGGCGCAGCAGGCGGCGCAGCACGTAGCCGCGGGCCTCGTTGCCGGGCGTGACACCGTCACCGACCAGCAGCACACCGCTGCGGGCGTGGTCGGCGATGACGCGGAACCGGACGTCGTCGACCTCGTTGGCGCCGTACTTGCGGCCGGACAGTTCCTCGGCCTTGTTGATGACGGCGCGGACCAGGTCGGTCTCGTAGACGTTGTCGACGCCCTGCAGCAGGTAGGCGACGCGCTCGACGCCCATGCCGGTGTCGATGTTCTTGGCGGGCAGTTCACCGAGGATCGGGTAGTCCTTCTTGGCGCCACCCTCGCCGCGGATGTTCTGCATGAAGACGAGGTTCCAGATCTCCAGGTACCTGTCCTCGTCGACGACCGGGCCGCCCTCCTTGCCGTACTCGGGGCCGCGGTCGTAGTAGATCTCCGAGCACGGGCCGCACGGGCCGGGCACGCCCATCGACCAGAAGTTGTCCTCCATGTCGCGACGCTGGATGCGCTCCAACGGCAGACCGGCGACCTTCTGCCAGATCTCGATGGCCTCGTCGTCGTCGAGGTAGACCGTCACCCAGATGCGCTCGGGGTCGAAGCCGTAGCCGCCCTCGTCCTGGGACTTGGTGACCAGCTCCCAGGCCAGCCGGATGGCGTCTTCCTTGAAGTAGTCGCCGATCGAGAAGTTGCCGGCCATCTGGAAGAACGTGAGGTGCCGCGTGGTCTTGCCGACCTCGTCGATGTCGGGCGTGCGCACGCACTTCTGGATGCTCGTCATGCGCGGGGCGGGCGGCGGGGCCTCGCCGAGGAAGTACGGCTTGAACGGCACCATGCCGGCGTTGACGAACAGCAGGTTCGGGTCGTCGAGCAGCAGCGAGGCGCTGGGGATGTACTTGTGGCCGGCGTTCTCGAAGTGCTCGCGGAAACGCTTGATGATCTCGTGGGTCTGCACGGGAATGTCCTTGCTAGTTGCTGGGAGAAGTCAGGGCCCGCCCAAAGGGCATGTCACAGCTGGCGAACGACTAGTGCTTGCCGTTCGCCTTGGGCGCTCGACGCCCCGGCGTGAAGCCCGTCTGACGTTCCACGGTCTCCTGCAACTCCTGTTCCCGTTCGGCCATGCCCGCCCGGACCTCGGCCCCGAAGGAACCGATGGCGCCGGCGAGCTCGCGCAGGCCTTCACCCACGTTAGCGCCGATACCGGCAGGGGTCGCCTGCTTTGTGACCTCGGAGGCCTTCTTCGCGACGAAGAGCCCGGCGGCCGCACCCAGCCCGAACCAGAAGAGACGACTCACTTCGCACCTCGCCTGCTGGACCTGCGCTTGGCGTGCTTGTTCGGCTGCTCCGCGGCCTTGCGGCGGGCCTTCACGGCCTTGCTCACGCCGTAGGACAGCGCGGCGGCCTTGACCAGTGGCCCGCCCAGCGTCGCGGTGAACAGGCTGGTGAGCGCGGAGACGTTGCCGGTGACAGCGCGCGCGTTGGCCGTGATGCCGTCGACGCGCTCCAGCTGCGTGTTCACGTGCGTCAGCGTCGTGTTGGCCTCGACGAACAACGGGTCGCTGTTCTCGTGCGCCTTGCGCATCGCGATCGTGGCCTCGTCGAAGAACCGCGCAGCCTTGACCGCCACGAGCGCCAGCACGATGACGAGCAGCACGAACGCACCGGCGGCGACCAGCGCTGCGATCTGCCCTGGCGACACGGATCCTCCTGGTGACCGGCGTTGTGGCTTGATTGCCGGTGAGATTACCGGGTGGGCTCGCCACCCAAATGAGCGGCACCAGTAGTTGATCTTCAGCGGCGGGCGAAGGGTGCGCGGCGGGTCGCGACGAGGCGGGGCGGGGCGCGACGGGGCAGCCGGGCGGGGCAGGATGATCGCGTCAACCTGTTCGCGCTGCTCGTCTGGCCAGATGACCTTGGTGCCCTCCAGCGCGGAGAACATCGGCCGACGGTCTAGGCGT
>NZ_JBEXVQ010000039.1:0-92680 GCF_040629405.1 Lentzea sp. NPDC005914
CCGGGTGCTCCCCCCACCTGTTTGGGGGTGTCAACCGGACGAAAAGCGTGTCCGGTTGACACCCCGATCCTGGCGCGGCAGACGATCAGGCACGACTCGTGACGGGACCCCACCCGGAGCGCACGGGAAAAGCATGCCTCGGCTTCGCCGTCGGTACTGCTCGGCTTCGCCATCGCGGTTGGGGGGCGTCGTGTTTGCGTGCGTTCTGCGGGTAGCAGAACTTTCGTGGCTGGTGCTGGGAACACTTGGGTGGGTGCAAACGTTCGCGAGTGGCGGAAAATGCTGCTCGTAGCACGGATTTGCCGCGTTGAGTACACCGGATGGCCTAGTGGGGTGGGCAGTGATCAACCAGTTAGAAGCTGTGATTGGCCACTGGGTACGGGGTGGTGGTGGGGGGCTGTTAGTGTTGCGGGCTGAACCCGGATGTCCTCCGGGTCGCTTGGTCGTGGCTGCCTGCTGCGGCCTGCCAACTACCGCATGTGCCGGTCCCTGGGGGTCGGCAACGCTCAGGAGGTTCGCGTGCTCGGCGCATTCCGCTCGGCTCTCGCGACGCCGGATCTACGCAAGAAGATCCTGTTCACTCTCGGGATCATCATTGTGTACCGGCTTGGTGCGACCATGCCCGCGCCGGGCGTGTCCTTCAAGAACGTGCGCGCGTGTGCTGAACAGCTTGAGGGCCAGAACATCTACTCGCTGATCAACCTTTTCAGCGGTGGTGCACTGCTCAACCTCTCGATCTTCGCGCTGGGCATCATGCCCTACATCACCGCGAGCATCATCATTCAGCTGCTCACCGTGGTCATTCCGCGGTTCGAGCAGTTGAAGAAGGAGGGGCAGGCCGGTCAGGGCAAGCTCACGCAGTACACGCGGTACCTGACCATCGGGCTCGCGATCCTGCAGTCGACCGGTCTGGTGGCCCTCGCGGTGCGCGGGCAGCTGTTCGGTGAGTGCGACCAGGACGTCATCCCCGGCAAGGACAGCATCTTCACCCTCATCGTGCTGGTCGTGACCATGACCGCCGGTACCTCGGTCATCATGTGGCTGGGTGAGCTGATCACGGAGAAGGGCATCGGCAACGGCATGTCGCTGCTGATCTTCACCGGTATCGCCGCCCGCATCCCGGCCGAGGGCAAGAACATCCTCGACAAGAGCGCCATCACCTTCGCCCTGGTGATCGTGGCCGCTCTCGCCATCATCGCTAGCGTCATCTACGTCGAGCAGGCTCAGCGTCGCATTCCGGTGCAGTACGCCAAGCGCATGATCGGCCGCCGCATGTACGGCGGTACCTCGACGTACCTTCCCCTCAAGGTGAACCAGGCCGGCGTCATCCCGGTCATCTTCGCCTCGTCGCTGCTCTACCTGCCGGACCTGGTCGTGCGCCTCACCCAGGGGTCGTCCCCCGAGGCGAACTGGTTCTCGACGTTCGTTCAGACGTACCTGACGAAGCAGTCGAGCTGGGTGCACATCGCCGCGTACTTCCTGCTCATCGTCTTCTTCACGTACTTCTACGTCGGCATCACGTTCAACCCGGACGAGCGCGCTGACGAGATGAAGAAGTTCGGTGGCTTCATTCCCGGCATCCGTCCTGGTCGCCCGACCGCCGAGTACCTCAAGTTCGTGCTGGGTCGCATCACGCTCCCCGGCTCGCTCTACCTCGGCATCGTGGCGATCTTGCCGAACCTGTTCCTGGACCTCACTGGTGACAACCAGAACCAGAACTTCCCGTTCGGCGGCACCGCGGTTCTGATCATGGTCGGTGTCGGTCTCGACACCGTGAAGCAGATCGAGAGCCAGCTCATGCAGCGCAATTACGAAGGGTTCCTCCGCTAGATGCGACTCGTTCTCGTTGGCCCGCCCGGTGCGGGCAAGGGCACCCAGGCTGAGGTTCTGAGCCGCAAGCTCGGCGTGCCGCACATCTCGACGGGCGACCTCTTCCGGTCACACATCAGCAACCAGACCGAGCTCGGCCTCGAGGTGCAGAGCATCCTCGACGAGGGCGCGCTGGTGCCTGACTCCATCACGAACGAGATGGTGCGCAAGCGCCTCGCCGAGTCGGATGCGGCGGACGGGTTCCTGCTCGACGGGTTCCCGCGCAACGTGGCGCAAGCCGACAAGCTGGGCGAGTTCCTGGCGGTCGACGACCACGCGCTCGACGCGGTGCTGGAGTTCCGGGTCGACGAGGACGTCGTGGTGGAGCGGCTGCTCGCTCGCGGGCGCACGGACGACAAGGAAGACGTCATCCGGCACCGCCAGCAGGTGTACCGCAACGAGACGGCTCCGCTGCTGAACTACTACGGGGACAAGGTCGTCTCCATCGACGCCGTCGGTGAGATCGACGAGATCAGCGAGCGTGCCCTGGCGGCTCTGAACTCGCTGCGCGACGAGAAGTGACGGGTGGACTGCTTGACCGGCTCCGCTCTGCTGTTTCGAGTTTTTCGGGCAGTGAACGCATGATCGAGATCAAGACCCGCGGCCAGCTGGAGGCGATGCGCGCCTCCGGCCTGGTCGTGGCGCGCGCCCTTCGCAACGTCGTCGACGCGGTGAAGCCCGGTGTGTCCACGTGGGACCTCGACGAGATCGCCGAGCAGACCATTCGCGACGCCGGCGCCATCCCGTCGTTCAAGGGCTACCACGGGTTCCCGGCGAGCATCTGCGCGTCGGTGAACGAGCAGATCGTCCACGGCATTCCGAACCGCAAGCAGGTTCTCGCAGAGGGTGACCTGATCTCGATCGACTGTGGTGCGATCCTCGACGGCTGGCACGGCGACTCCGCTGTCACGGTCGGCTGTGGTGAGCTCTCGCCGGCCGACCACAAGCTGTCCGAGGCGACCAGGCTGTCGATGCTCGCGGGCATCGAGGCCGCGGTGCCGGGTGGGCGGCTCACGGACATCTCGTTCGCCATCGAGGCCTCGGCCATCGAGTCGGGCGAGCGCGACGGCATCGAGTACGGCATCGTCGCGGACTACGGCGGCCACGGCATCGGCACCGAGATGCACATGGACCCGTTCCTGCCGAACTTCGGCAAGCCCGGAAAGGGCCCGAAGCTCAAGGTCGGCATGGCCATCGCGATCGAGCCGATGCTGACGCTCGGCACGGACGACTCCCAGGAGCTGGAGGACGGCTGGACCGTCATCACGCTCGACGGGACGCGGGCCGCGCACTGGGAGCACAGCGTCGCGATCACCGAGGAAGGTCCCTGGGTGCTCACCGCACCCGAAGAGGACTAATAGCCCTCGAGGCTTGGAATAAAACCCCGTTCGCCGTGAGGTGAGCGGGGTTATTTCGTTTGTCATCCCGGATATGGTCGAGGTGACGAACGAGTCCAATGTCTGGGGGCATTGTGCGGGTCTCCCGTCTCGTCCTGTCCGCGCTTCTGATTTCAGTTTCGGGCTGTGCTGCCTCTAAGCCGGCCACCGACTTCACCTACCAGGACCTCCCGGCCGAGCGGATAGCCGACCGGATCTTCCTCGCCGACACCATCGCCGAAGTGGAAAACTGCGATCCGCCGTTCAGCGACGTGCGGGTGGTGCGGCCGAACTTCGTCAGCCCGCCTCCGCCGGTCGACGGTGGTTGTGGCGGCCAGGCCCGGCTCGCGGCCGGGCGGGAGTACGTCGACGCCGTGAGTCGCATCACGGAACTGCACGACACCGTGGTCCGCGAGTGGCACGCACGCTTGCTGTCCGGGCCGGAAGCCGTGCAGACGCGATCGGTGACCGCGACGCTGCTGGACTGTCTCGACCGGGTCGGGTTCGTCCAGCGCGGGCCCGGCGACCCGAGCCTCGAGAGCTACGGCATCGGAACTGGCGACCTCGCGCTCAACAACGCAGCTCAGCGGTGCTCAGACGACACCGCCTACGGCAGCACGATCGCAGCTCAGCGGGTCCGCACGCTCAAGTCCGTGCTCGGGCTGCACGAGTCGGAGATCAACGACATCACGCGGCTCCGGGTGCTGCTGGTGAGCTGCGCACGGCCAGGTGACGGCTCCGGGTGGGGCCGATTTGGGATGCCGGAGTGAACTGCGTACACTGGTCAGGTGGCGCATCCGTCGCGCCGGTTCCGTCATGCCCTCGCAGGTGAGATCGAACCGGGCTGGAACGCGTCCAAAGGTTATTATCACCGTCACGAAACGCGGAGGACATGGGCAAGAAGGACGGGGCCATTGAGGTCGAGGGCCGCGTAGTCGAGCCGCTCCCCAACGCGATGTTCAGGGTCGAGTTGGAGAACGGTCACAAGGTACTCGCGCACATCAGCGGCAAGATGCGACAGCACTACATCCGCATCCTCCCTGAGGACCGGGTTGTCGTGGAGCTCTCGCCCTACGACCTGTCCCGCGGGCGCATCGTCTACCGATACAAGTGACCTCCAGTAGCAGGAGATCTCAGGCGTGAAGGTTCAGCCGAGCGTCAAGAAGATCTGCGACAAGTGCAAGGTGATCCGCCGTCACGGCCGGGTCATGGTGATCTGCGAGAACCTGCGCCACAAGCAGCGCCAGGGCTGAGCAGTTCCACCACGCGCTCGTCGAGATCTTCGATGACGCAGTAACGAGAAGCCTCCTCGCACCTACCGCATGCAGGGCTTCAAGCGTGCGGACACCCCCGGATTCCAGGCCGGGGCCGGGACACCGGCTGTGAGAGCAGCCGGAACGACACACAGCGAGTCAGTCACCGGAATTGGGCGAGGAGCAGACCTGGAAGTAATCGACAGGAGTTAACCGCCACATGGCACGACTCGCTGGCGTCGACCTCCCCCGCGAAAAGCGGATGGAGATCGCGCTCACCTACATCTTCGGCATCGGTCGTACGCGCTCCAAGGAGCTGCTCGCCGCCACGGAGATCTCCCCGGACCTCCGGGTGAAGGATCTGACGGACGACGACCTCGCCAAGCTGCGGGACCACATCGAGACGAACTACAAGGTCGAGGGTGACCTTCGCCGTGAGGTCGCGGCCGACATCCGTCGCAAGATGGAGATCGGTTGCTACGAGGGTCTTCGGCACCGTCGCGGCCTGCCCGTTCGCGGACAGCGCACCAAGACGAACGCCCGTACCCGCAAGGGTCCGAAGAAGACCGTGGCCGGCAAGAAGAAGGCCGGCAAGAAGTAAGACCTCGGGTCTACTGCCCTCAACTTAGGAGTTCGTTTTGCCACCCAAGTCCCGCACGGGAGCCGGGGTCAAGAAGATCCGGCGCAAGGAAAAGAAGAACGTCTCGCACGGCCAGGCGCACATCAAGAGCACGTTCAACAACACCATCGTGTCCATCACGGACCCGATGGGCAACGTGATCAGCTGGGCGTCCGCCGGCCACGTGGGCTTCAAGGGCTCGCGCAAGTCGACGCCGTTCGCGGCGCAGATGGCTGCCGAGAACGCCGCCCGCAAGGCCGCCGAGCACGGCATGCGCAAGGTGGACGTGTTCGTCAAGGGTCCCGGCTCCGGCCGTGAGACCGCGATCCGTTCGCTGCAGGCCGCCGGTCTCGAGGTCGGCACCATCCAGGACGTGACCCCGCAGCCCCACAACGGCTGCCGCCCGCCCAAGCGGCGCCGGGTCTGAGGCACGGGGAGGAGTAAGAACTAATGGCTCGTTACACGGGACCCGCGACGCGTATCTCGCGCCGCCTGAAGGTCGACCTCGTTGGTGGGGACCAGGCGTTCGAGCGCCGTCCGTACCCGCCCGGCCAGCACGGTCGTGGCCGGGTGAAGGAGTCCGAGTACCTGCTGCAGCTCCAGGAGAAGCAGAAGGCTCGCTACACCTACGGCGTCCTCGAGAAGCAGTTCGTCCGCTACTACAAGGAAGCGGTTCGTCGCCCCGGCAAGACCGGCGAGAACCTGCTCCAGATCCTCGAGGCTCGCCTCGACAACGTGGTGTACCGCGCGGGCCTCGCCCGCACGCGTCGCCAGGCTCGTCAGCTGGTCGCTCACGGTCACTTCCTGGTCAACGGCCACAAGGTGAACATCCCGAGCTACCAGGTGTCGAAGTTCGACATCATCGACGTGAAGCCGAAGTCCATGCCGACGCTGCCCTTCGAGGCTGCTCGCGCGTCCTTCGGTGACCGCCCGATTCCCGCTTGGCTGCAGGTCGTCGCCTCGAACCTGCGCATCCTCGTGCACCAGCTGCCCGAGCGCGCGCAGATCGACACGCCTGTCACCGAGCAGCTCATCGTCGAGCTCTACTCGAAGTGATCCTCTCCGAGCCACTGTCCCGTTGGGACGGTGGCTCGGGTCGGGTCCCGCATCGGCGCGAAGGGTGTGCCGAGTGCGTTTGCCGGTCCTCGTGGCTGGCTGTTGTTGACGGCGTCAAATAGCGGGCGTCGTTGTCGAAAGGTTGAATCCAGTGCTGATTTCCCAGCGCCCCTCGCTCGCCGAGGAAGCGGTCTCCGAGACCCGTTCCCGGTTCGTCATCGAACCGCTGGAGCCGGGCTTCGGTTACACGCTCGGCAACTCGATCCGCCGCACGCTGCTCTCGTCGATCCCCGGTGCTGCTGTCACGAGCATCCGCATCGACGGCGTGCTGCACGAGTTCACCACGGTTCCCGGGGTGAAGGAGGACGTCACCGACGTCATCCTGAACCTCAAGGAGCTCGTCGTCTCGTCCGAGGAGGACGAGCCGGTGACCATGTACCTGCGCAAGCAGGGCCCCGGTGTGGTGACCGCGGGCGACATCGTGCCTCCGGCCGGTGTCACCGTGCACAACCCCGACCTGCACATCGCGACCCTGAACGGCAAGGGGAAGCTGGAGATCGAGCTCGTCGTCGAGCGCGGTCGCGGCTACGTCCCGGCTGTCCAGAACAAGCAGGCGGGTGCCGAGATCGGCCGCATCCCCGTCGACTCGATCTACTCGCCGGTTCTCAAGGTGACGTACAAGGTCGAGGCGACTCGTGTCGAGCAGCGGACGGACTTCGACAAGCTGATCCTCGACGTGGAGAGCAAGCCCTCGATCACTCCGAGGGACGCAGTTGCCTCCGCGGGTAAGACCCTGGTTGAGCTGTTCGGCCTCGCTCGCGAGCTGAACATCGACGCCGAGGGCATCGAGATCGGCCCGTCGCCGGCCGAAGCTGACACCATCGCCGCGTTCGCGATGCCTATCGAGGATCTGGACCTCACGGTCCGTTCCTACAACTGCTTGAAGCGGGAAGGCATCCACACCGTCGGCGAGCTCGTGTCGCGCAGCGAGGCGGACCTGCTGGACATCCGCAACTTCGGTGCGAAGTCGATCGACGAGGTCAAGATGAAGCTCGTCGGCCTCGGCCTCGCCCTGAAGGACTCGCCTCCTGGGTTCGACCCGTCCGCGGCTGCTGCCGACTACCACCCCGGTGACACGGGCTGGGGCGCCGGTGCCGGCCTGGACCCGCACGACGACGGTCAGGACTACGCGGAGACCGAGCAGCTCTGACGCTCTGATTCAGAGCTAGAGGATCTCTTTTAGTAACTACAGGAGCAAGCGATGCCCACCCCTACCAAGGGCCCCCGGCTCGGTGGGTCTCCGGCGCACGAGCGGCTGCTGCTCGCCAACCTGGCGACGGCGCTGTTCCAGCACGGCCGGATCAAGACCACTGAGGCCAAGGCGAAGCGGCTGCGTCCGTACGCCGAGAAGCTGATCAGCAAGGCGAAGGCAGGCGACCTGCACAACCGCCGCGAGATCATGAAGACGATCCGCGACAAGGACGTTGTGCACAAGCTGATCGCCGAGATCGGTCCGTTCTTCAGCGACCGTTCCGGTGGCTACACCCGCATCACCAAGACGCTGGCGCGCAAGGGCGACAACGCCCCCATGGCCATCATCGAGCTGGTGCAGCAGAAGCTCGTCTCCACCGAGGCCGAGGCTGCGCGCAAGACCAAGTTCGCCAAGGACGAGAAGCCGGCCCAGGCCGCTGCCGTCGAGGCTGACGAGACCGTTGAGGCCGACGCCGCCGTCGAGGTTGACGGCGAGCCGACCGCTGAGGCTGTCGAGGCCGAAGAGGCCAAGGACGAGGCTGCTGAGGCGTCTGACAAGGACAAGTCCTGAGCAGTACGTCTGCTGACGAGCCCGTCGTTCCCGCTTCTGGGGACGGCGGGCTCGTTCGTGTGCGCCTCGACCTGGGGTACGACGGCACCGAGTTCTCCGGCTGGGCCCGTCAGCCGTCACGTCGCACCGTGTGCGGGGTCCTCGAGGACACCCTGTCGATGGTGCTGCGCGAAGATGTCGTGCTGACCGTGGCCGGGCGGACCGATGCCGGGGTGCACGCCTCCGGACAGGTCGCTCACGCCGATCTGCCGTCCACTGTGGATGTTGCCGGGCTGGCTCGTCGCCTGGCCCGTGCATTGCCCACGGACGTGCGGGTCTTTTCTGCTCGTGTGGTGCCTGCGGAGTTTGACGCTCGGTTTTCTGCGTTGCGGCGGCATTACGAGTACCGGGTTTCGGATGCCCCGTTTGGGGCGCATCCGTTGCGGCGGTTGGACACTTTGGCCTGGCCCCGTCCGCTGGATGTTGCGGCGATGAACGTTGCGGCCGGGTTGTTGTTGGGGGAGCACGATTTCTGTGCGTTCTGCAAGCGGCGTGAAGGGGCTACCACGATTCGGGAGTTGCAGCGGCTGGAGCTGGTGCGGAGTCCTGAGGACGGGGTGATCACGGCGTTTGTCTCGGCTGATGCGTTCTGCCATTCGATGGTTCGGTCGTTGGTCGGGGCGTTGTTGGCTGTTGGGGAGGGGCGGAAGGGGGTCGAGTGGCCCTCGTCGTTGTTGGCTTTGTCGGGGCGGGCTTCTGGGGTGACCGTGGCTCCGGCGCATGGGCTGTGTTTGGTTCGGGTGGACTTTCCGTTGGATGGGGAGTTGGGGGCCCGGGCTGAGGTGACTCGGCGGGTTCGGACGTTGTCTTAACGGTCTGGGTGGGTCGCCTTGCGTTGGGCGGGTGGCGGTTCCGTGCGAGACGCGACCGGGCGGGTGGTCGCCTTGCGTTGGGCGGGTCACGTTGCGTGCGATCCGCGACTTCGTGGGTGGTCGCCTTGCGTTGGGCGTGTCCTGTTTAGGGCGCGGGGCTCCGCCCCGGACCCCGCCAATCTGATCAAAGACCAGCCAGCGCCGCTTGCGGGTTGATGGCACGCCTGGTGCGTTCGGCGGCTGCACGTTGCGTAGGTGGTGCGGTCCGGGTGGGGTCCCGTCCCAAGCCGTACCGGAGCGAGCCACACCAGAGTCGGGGTGTCAACCGGACGAAAAGCGTGGCCCGTTGACACCCCTGCCCTGGCGCGGCAAGAGCTGAGGCACGACTCGTGACGGGACCCCACCCGGAGCGCACGGGAAAAGCAGCTCGCCTGCGGCGTCGCCATTGCCTCGGCTTCGCCGTCGGTACTGCTCGCCTTCGGCATCGCTTGGGCTCGGCTTCGCCTTCGTTACTGCTGCCGCCATTACTGCTGCCTTCGGTGTTGCTCCTGCTGTCTTGGCATCGCCGGAGTGTCAGACCTGCTCGGTACGTTGGGTCGCGGGGGAGCCTGTGGCTCGGGGGACCCTTGCGTGAGCCTGCCCTGGAAAGGGTGGAGCCCCCGGCGGGGGGACCGGGGGCTCCGAGGGGTGGGAGTGAGGTCTAGATGTCGAGGGTCCAGGAGTCGAGGGTGCCCGTGTCCTGGCGGTAGAGGTCCCGGATTCGGAGTTGCCAGGTGCCGTTCGCGTCTTCAGTTGCCACGTTCACGTTGTAGGTGGCGTTGATGTCGTCGGCGCTGTCGTTGCCGCTGGAGACCTTCAGGAGCTTGGTGGCGCCTGAGGGGGCGATCAGGGCCAGTTCCAGGTCGCCTCGGTAGGTGTGCTTGATGGACACCTTCACGGTGCCCGTGGCGCTCGCTTTGCCGTTGCAGTCGGCGATGGTGATGGACGAGGTCACCGAGGAGGCGTCCGGGATGGCGGTGTCCGTGTCGTTGGTGACCGACGGGCACTGGCCCGGCGGGTTGCCGGGGGCCGTGCCGGTGATGTGCAGGAGCTTGTTCGGGGAGCCGGTGCCTGGGCTGGTTACCACGTCGGAGGTGGCGTTTTCGACCAGGGCGTCGCGGACCTGTTGTGGGGTGGCCGTGGGGGACGAGCCCAGGAAGACGGCTGCTGCGCCCACTACGTGTGGCGTGGCCATCGAGGTGCCGCTGATGGTGTTGTTGGCGTTGTCGTCGGTCAGCCACGATGAGGTGATGTCGCGGCCTGGGGCGAAGATGTCCAGGCAGGTGCCCAGGTTGGAGAAGGACGAGCGGGCGTCGGTGCGGTCCGTGGAGCCCACGGTGATGGCTTCCGGGGTGCGGGCCGGGGAGGTGTTGCAGGCGTTGCCGCCGTTGTCGTTGCCTGCGGCCAGGCCGTAGGTGACGCCTGCGGCGATGGAACGCTTCACGGCTGCGTCCACTGTGTCGTTGGCGCCGCCGCCCAGGGACATGTTGGCCACTGCGGGCTTGTTGGCCGGGCTGTTGGTGACCTGGTCGGTCACCCAGTCGATGCCGGCGATGACGCCTGCGAAGGTGCCGGAGCCCGAGCAGTTCAGGACTCGGACGGCTACCAGCTTCACGTCCTTGGCTACGCCGTACTTCGTGCCGCCGACGGTGCCCGCGACGTGGGTTCCGTGGCCGTTGCAGTCGGTGGCGTCGTTGTCGTTGTCGACGGTGTCGCGGCCCGAGACGGCTCGGCCGCCGAATTCGCTGTGGGTCAGGCGGATGCCGGTGTCGATGATGTAGGCGGTGACGGCGGTGCCCTTGTTGGGGTACGTGTAGCTGTTGTCCAGGGGGAGTGCGCGCTGGTCGATGCGGTCGATGCCCCAGGACGGGGTCGGGGTCTGCGTGTCAGAGATGTGGACCTCGCCGTCCTGCTCGACGTAGGCGACGGCCGGGTCCGCTGCCAGGCGCTTGGCCTGGGTCTCGGACATCTGCGCGGAGAAACCGCGCAAAGCGGACTTGTAGGTGTGCTGCACCTTCGCGCTGTACTTGGCGCTGAGGTCGTTCACGCTGCTCGTGCTCAAGTCCTTCAGCACGACGATGTAGTTGTCCTTGACCGAGTTGGACGCACCGAGGTTCCGAATCTCCCCCTCGGGCGCAGCGGTGGCGGAGACGGACGACAGGACGAGCGCAGTGCTCGCCACCAGTCCGATTCCGGCCGCTCGTCTGGCCCACGATTCTCCCATAGCAGCATGCTCCCTCGTCGCAGGGTTGTGCAGGTGAGAGTTTTCTTAGTGGCGCGGACGGATTATGCACAAGAAGGTCCACGGAATTGCCATCGAATGGCGATTCCACAGATTTGCGGTTCCTGTGAATTAATTGGTGCCGCTGAGCTATGGACAAAACAATTGCGCCCCGAACGGTTCACCGTCCGGGGCGCGCTGTCTCAGTTGGATAAGTTGCGTGAGTTCAAGTCGGCTCAGTCGCCGCGGCGGACGGCTCCGAGGATCTGCTGCTCGATGGGCGTGGTGTACAGGCGCAGGTGCGCCCACATGTCCTGGCCCATCGCGATGACCTGGTCGTCCTTCAGCTGGGTCAGCTGCTGGAACATCTGCGGCCGCAGTCGCCACATCTGCCCGGCTAGCTGCGCCTGGCCCATCGGGAGGCGCTGCAGCAGCACGAGGTCCGCGTTGTTCGCCGTCGACGAGGCCTGCGGGTGCAGGTACGGCAGCACGTACATCGTGGTCTGCCACGGGGCGCGCGGCGGGAACAGCTCCTGCGGGACGTGGCCGCCGTCGTGGATCACGAGCAACGGCATGTCCTCGGTCGGCCGGGGAAGATCCGCGGGCGACAGGCGGCGCAGCTGCACGAGTTGGGACGGGCGGCCGTCCGGGCCCTGTCCGGCCGCGCGCACGACCGGCTGCCAGGCCTGTGGGCGGCCCGTGGCGATGATGATCCACGCGCCGGTGGCCATGGCCCTCAGCGCGATCTGGCGGGCCAGGTACAGGCCGCCGACGACCACCATGCGGGTCGGGGTGGGGCGCAGCACGGACACCGCCAGCGGCTCGCCCTTGATGCCCTGGCCGAGCATCATGCCGCCGCGGTCGCCGCTGGGGCTGACGACGTCCAGCATGCTCGGCGACACCAGGAACTCCGGTGCCACCGCGCCGCGGCCGTGCGAGTCGAGCAGACGGGACGAGCTCATGCCACACCTCCCAGGGGCAGCGTCGCGGCCAGGCCGGCGAGCTGGTTGCCCCGCAACGGGGTCAGCGTGATGTCGAGCTTGTCGCTCAGCTTCGACAACTGGTCCTCCGCGCGGTCGAGCTCGGACGGCGTCCGGGCGCTCACGCGGACCAGGCCGCGCAGCGAGACCTGACCGTCCTCACGGGACGGTGAGATCGACATCGCCAGGGTCGAGGACAGCGCCCGCACGCCCGTGAGCGAGTTCAGGTTGCCCTTCAGGCCCTTCGACGGCCAGCCGGTGATCGCGTAGCTCGCGTGACCGACGCCACCCGCGGTGACGCCCGACCACTTCTCCCGCAGCGACACGGGGTTCGTGTTGCCGACGGCGGCGGTCAGCTCGGCCGACGAGATCGCGGCGCGCAGCAGCTCGTCCGAGTCGAGCGGGCGGATCGTGACGCCCGCGGACTCCAAAGCGTTGCGGACACGGGACAACGCGCCGATCAACGCGCGGTGTGCGCCGACGACGCCGCCGCCGCGCTCCCTGATCGCCTCGCCACAGCGGCGCGGGTCGAGCCGCACCGTGATCCACGTGGTGCGCCGGGCCGCCGCGGGCAGCGGGCCGAGCACCTCCATGTACGAGCTGATCGCCGGCGAGTTCGGCGGAAGTGCCGCGCTGCCGGGGTAGCAGTGCCAGATCACGGTGATCGCGTCCAGGACGACACCGCGGTCCTCCAGGCACGGCGCCAGCGCGCCGAGCGGCAGGGACGGAGCCGTGCCGACCGCGGAGATCAGCGGCGGGGTCGGGTCGACCAGCAGCACCGCCGTCCACACGCCGTCGTGCCACGACAGCGCGAGCGGGCGGCGTTCGTGGTCGACGCCCTTCGCGATCACCAGGTCCGGGATCGCCAGGCGCAGCAACGCGACGCGCGGGTCCTCCGGGCCGAGCACCTGCATCTCGTCGTCACCGGGCTTGGACTCCTGCGGCTCGACGCGCTTCGCGGTCCGGCTGTGCGAACGGAAGTTGTAGCGCAGGCGAACACCGATCCACTGGGTCAGCCAACGACCACGCCTTCGGGTGAATGCCAGGATCAGTGCGATCAACAGCACACCGCCGGCGATCGACACCGACACGACGTTGAGCGCAGTGCCCTTCTTCACGCCCATGAGGGTGAGAACGAGGAGTGCGATGGCGAGACCGATCTCGATCGTGACTACGTTCGAGACGGGCAAGGAGCCGAGGCTGACTCCGGCACCTCTGCGCCGGACACGCCCGACAGGACGCGGGGGCACGGGTGCCTGCTGGCCAGGAACCCCAGGTCCCTGCGGCCGTGCCATCCCTGGGTTCGGCCGGGGCGGATGTGGAGTGGTCACGGACATCCGTTGTGGTCTCTTTCCCCTCGATGGTCGGTGGGCTTGGCGAACCGGCCCACGGAGCAACCTGCGTCCGGCTATCCTGCCGAACCGTACCGCGACTGGGAGAGCAGCGAGCCGAGAATGGCATCAACACCCACCACCAAGTCACAGGTCCAGGCCTACCAATTCGTCCTGCGGCGGATGCAGTCCGCCCTGGTCCGCAGAGACGCGGTGATGTTGCATGACCCCATGCGCAACCACTCGCGCGCGACAGCGGTCGGCGTGGTCCTGGGCGTCGTCGCTCTGCTCGGCTTCCTGGTGTACGGGCTGTTCAAGCCGGCACCGCGGCTGGACGAGAACACGCAGATCGCCATCAGCAAGGAGACCGGCCAGGTCTACGTGGTCGACGCGCAGCCGACCAAGCGGCTGATCCCGATGACGAACCTCGCCTCGGCGCGGCTGCTCTGGTACTCCCGCAACAACCCGGACCAGCAGTCCGGTGGCGGCGACGCGCCGGGTGGCACCGCGAACAGCGGGCAGAGCCAGGTGGCGGGCGGCGAGCCCAAGTTGGTGAGCGAGGCGACCCTCGCGACCCTGCCGCGCGGCAGGCTCACCGGCCTGCCGGACGCGCCGGACGTGCTGCCGAAGCCGGAGCTCCGCATCGACGCGCAGTGGTCGGTCTGCGACACCCTCAACCTGGACGAGTTCCGCGCGAACCAGGCGGCGGAGAACCAGATCAAGACCTCCGTGATCGCGGGCGTGAGCGGCGGCAACCCCGAGCTGGGCGACGAGGCCGTGCTGGTGCAGCAGCGCACCGGCGCCAAGAAGGCCTACCTGATCTACAAGAAGCCCAAGGACCTGACGAACATCTCGTCGTCGACGGTCCGCGCCGAGGTGGATCTGAAGAACGACAAGGCGCTCAACGCCCTCAAGCTGAAGAACAAGACGCCGCGGTCGATCAGCACGGCTCTGCTGAACGCGATCCCCGAGGTCGCCCCGCTGGCCGCGCCGGTCATCACGAACCAGGGCAAGCCGGCGACCTACGTCACCGAGACGAAGGTCAACATCGGCGACGTCGTCGAGGTCGAGCGGACCGCATCGTCGTCCGAGTTCATGGTGGCGCTGGAGGACGGCTTCCAGACCGTCGACGAGACCGTCGGCGACCTGCTGCGCTGGGCGTACTCGAACAACAAGCAGTCGATCAAGCTCTCGCCGAGCGCCATCGCGGACCACAAGGACCCGAAGGACCCGCTCGAGCTCGACTCGTACCCGCAGAAGATCCCGACCACGCTCGAGGCGAACCCCGGCAACACGGTGATCTGCCTGGGCTGGAAGGCCGAGAACTACACGGAGTCGACGAAGGCCGAGCACATCACGGTCACGATCGGCTCCAGGCTGCCCGGCCCGAAGGAGATGTCCCCGGTCGAGGTGAACGCGGCGGGTGCAGGCGGCGAGATCATCGACCAGTTCCTGATGCTGCCGGGCAAGCAGGCGGTCGTGCGGGCCAGCCAGAGCCTCGGCGACTACGGCACGGGCCCGGTGCAGATCGTCACGGGCCGCGGTGTCCGCTACGGCGTCCCGGACACCGGCACCGCCCAGGCACTGGGGCTGGAGGGCAACTTCCCGCCGGCGCCGAACCAGATCCTGAGCCTGTTGCCGATGGGACCGCAGCTCAACAAGAACGAGGCGAACCGCAGCTTCGACGCGATCACCCCGGCGCAGAAGGGCCAGATCAAGGATCCGCAGCAGACGCAGAAGTAGCGGAACCGTTCCGGGTGCATCACCGTCGTATGTGGACGGAATGCACCCGGAATCGTCTTAGGGGGAACACGTGGCCGGTCGGATGTCCGTCGATCCGGAGTGGCTGGAGAAGTACGCCGACCGGATCGACGGCACGACGGACGATCTGAGGCGGGTGCGGGACGCCATGAAGACGTCTCCGCTGCGCCCCGAGTCGTTCGGCGAGATCGGCAGAACGCTCGGCAGCGCCCAGGGCTACGCGCGCGCCGCCGAGCTGCTCAACTCGCAGCTCGCCCGCGCCTGCGACACGCTCGACGCGGCCGCGAAGGGCCTGCACGAGGTGGCCAGGCAGCACGGTCACCACGACGACGAGGCGTTGCAGGCCATCAAGAAGGTCGATCGGCGGTAGGGGGCTGTGGTGAGCAGGAACGGCACGGACGGCAGGCAGATCGCGGCCGAGGTCGGTCCCGAGCTCGACTACCTCTCGCGGGTGAGCCGCAAGCTCGGTGTCGTGGACCTCGTGCACGACTACTTCGACCCGCTGGTGGGCGACTGGAACGACCTCCGCGAGGAAGCCGAACGCTGGCGCAAAGCCGCGAAGGTGAGCGAGGCGGTCACCAAGCACGTCGCGGCACCGCTGGGCGGGGTCGACGCGCGGTGGGAGGGCAAGGACGCCGACGCGTTCATGGACCACATGCGCAAGGTGGGCCTCGCGGGCGGTGACATGTCCGACGCGATGAACGCCATGGCGGACGCGCTGGAGGAGACCGCCGACGGGGTTCGCGACATCGTGCAGGACATGGCGCACGTGCTCGCCGACGTCGCCGACTCGGTGTCCGGCACGGCGGCGCTGCCCCTGGAGGGCGACCAGCGCGCGGTCAAGCACATCGAGGAGATCAAGGACCCCGTCCGCGAGCTGCACGACTCGGCGCGGCAGGTGCTCGAGGCGTTTCTCAAGCTGTGCGACGGGGTTTCCGGTGAGGCCGGCAAGTTCGGGTCCGTGCGGATGGAGCACAAATACCCCGACGAGGACTGGACCTACACCGCGCCCGCGAAGCCCGAGGCGAAGACTCCGGAACCGGCTAAGGCCTCCGACACGGCCGCGGCAGCCGCGGCCGCCGCGAGCAAGGGCGGTGGCACGCCATCGACCGGTGGCGGTGGCTCCGTCGGTGCGGGCGGGGTCGGTTCGGTCGGTGCTCCCGCAGCTTCTGCCGCACACCCGCAGCCGATGCAGTTCGGAGGCGCCACAGGCGTCTCTGAGCAGTCTCCGCCCCCGGAGAAGGGTGCTGGGGCCGCACCGGCCGCCGCGGCCGCTGGTGGACGTCCTGGGGGTGCTGCAGGCGGTGCCGGGATGATGGGCGGCGGCATGATGGGCGGCATGGGCGGTGGCGGCCAGCAGGGCGGCGACAAGGAGCACAAGGCCAAGATGCGCATCACCGGTTCGATCGACGACCTGCTCGGCAAGCCCAAGAAGGCGGCGCCGAAGGTGATCGGCGACGACGACTGACGACGAAAAACGGCCCCGCTGGTGAATTCCAGCGGGGCCGTTTTCGTATGTGCTAGGTCTGTTTGTGCCTGCGGTTCAGCGAGTTGCGCACGAACAGCGTGAGCATCAGCAGTGCACCACCGAGACCGATGCCCGACAGCGCCACGATGATCGGCGGCCAGTCGAGGCCGGGCGGCGGCGTGACGGACGTGGTCAGCTCCTTCGGCTGCGGCTTCTGGAACCCGGACGCCTCGGCGGGCAGCACCGCGGTCAGCGCGGCCACCGGGTTGATCATGCCGAAGCCGACCTTGTTGTCCTTTCCCGACACGTTGCCGGGGTGCAGTGCGGTGGCCTTCAGGCGATCCATCACCTGGCGCGCCTTGAGGTTCGGGAACCGCTCGCGCACCAGCGCCGTGATGCCCGCCACGTACGGCGAGGCGAAGCTGGTGCCCTTGATGTCGGTCGTGGCCTGCGCGGTGACATTGGCGTTCGTCAGACCGGTGCCCTTGGGGTCGACGGAGATGATCTCCTCACCCGGCGCGGCGATGCTGACCCACGGGCCCCAGACGCTGAACGTCGAGACCGCGCCGGACCGGGCGATCGACGCCACCGACAGCACGTCGTTGGCGAACCAGGCGGGCGACGAGATCGAGTTGACGTTGCTCGGGTCCAGGTTGTCGTTCTGCTTCGCGCACCCGGCGCCCTGGTCGTTGAGGTTGCCGGCCGCGGTGACGATCACCACGTCCTTGACGTCGACGGCCCACCGGATCGCGGCCTGCAGCTTCTGGTCGTCCGCGCTGAAACCCTTGGGAGCGCCGCAGTTCGTCAGCGAGATGTTGATGACCTTGGCGTTCTGGCTCGCCGCGCGGACGATCGCCATCGCCAGGGTGCTCACCTTGCCGGCGGACACGCGCTTCTCGTTGTTCGCGTCGCCCTTGAACTCGAACCGGTCGCTGGTCTGGCGGATCGCGAGGATGTCCGCTTCCGGTGCGGCGCCGATGAAGTCGCCCTCGGTCTTGGCCGCCGCGGCGACACCCGCGACCTCGGTGCCGTGGCCGTCGCAGTCGTCGAGACCGTTCTTGTTGCCGTCGACGTACTCGCCGCCGCCCTGGACGCGGTTGCCGAAGCGGGGGTTGCGCGGGTCGACGCCGGTGTCGATGATCGCGATCTTGATGCCCTTGCCCTTGGCGAACCTGTGCGCCTGATCCAGGTTCAGGTGGACCTGGCCCCAGGGCATCTGCTTGATCAGTTCGCTCTTGGTGTCGGACTCCACGCACCCCTTGGAGGTGCGTTCGTACTTGACGTCCGGCTTGCCGTCGTCCTTGGGCGGCTCGGTGCCCGGCGGCAGGTCCGGCGGAACCGAGTTCGGCCTGGCCGCGGCCGGTGTCGACGACGACGGCTGAGCGGAGGCGTGCGGCAACGCCCCCGTCAGCAGAAGCAGTCCGGCGGTCGCTACCGCCGTGGTACGCCTCATCGCGGTGCTCATGCTGCCCCGATCAGACCCCGGAACACCGCGTACAGGTCCATCACCGCGAGCGCCAGCGGCACCACGGCGGCGATGAGGACGGCCTCGATGATGTCGACGGTGCGGCGCAACGGCGGTGAGAACTTCTGGCCGGGGAACACGACACCGAGCACGAGCGCGCCCGCGCCGAGGACCAGCAGCGTGCCGAACACGAACACGATGCGGTTGAACTCGTTGGTGCCGATCAACCAGGCGAGCAGGATGCCCGCGCTGGCGAACATGCCGGTGGACAGCAGTGCCACGGCCTGCGCGCCGTTCGCGTACGCACGGCCGCGCATCATCAGCACGATCGCGACGACGACGCCGTAGATCGGGCCCCAGATCGAGTCGTCACCCGCGGCGACGATCGCGGCCAGCGCGGCCACGACACCGGTTCCGATGATCATGCCGGTGAGGTACTCGTGCGCGACGGCGGTGCGGCGCTCGATGACCGCGAACTCCGGGAAGCCGGTGTCCTCCTTGAGGTCCTCGGCGTTGGTCGGCACGACGGGCGGCGGGATCTTGGCCAGCTGCAGCGTGAGCCTCGGCAGCATCGACAGCGCGGCGAGCGCCACGGCACCGGTTGCCGCGGCCACACCGGCGAGCGGGTGGTTGACGAACGTCGCGACGAGGAACGCCAGCGCCACGAGCGTGCCGCCAGTGGCCGCGGCGATGAACACCGTGATGCCCTGGCCGATCAGCAGGATGCCGCCCCACGCGAAGATCATCATCAGCGCGGACGCCAGCAGCATCTTCGGGTTGAAGCCGACACCGGGCACGGCGTGGAAGCCGGCCACGAACGCCATCGGCAGCGAACCGCACGCGGCGATCAGCACACCGGTCGACGCTGCCTTGTACGCACGCGCGATGGTCGCGCCCGTCGCCAGTGCGGCGACGGCGGTGACACCCGCGGCGATGGCGGCGGCGAGACCGCTGCCCTGGCCCGCGACGGTCACCGGACCGGACAGGAACAACGCCACCGCGGAGGCGATCAACGCGAGCGCGCCCGCGATGTGGCCGAACTTCTGCGCGGTTTCCTTGGTCCACGGCCGGAACGAGTCCGGGTCGGACTCCGCGATCGCGTCGACGACGTCGTCGTACAGCGGCGGCGGCGGGTTCTCGTTGCGGCGCCGCAACTGCAGCAGTTCACCGTCGACCACGCCGAGCGACGCCAGCGTGCGCGCCGGGTCGAGCGGGCTGTCGCCGAGCTTCGCGAGGCACCAGCCGCCGTGCCGGACACCACCGTCCGGAGTGGCCTCTCTCGCCATGTCCAGCAACATCGGCAGGAGATCGGCCACCGCCACGTCGGCAGGCAGCGCGACGTCGATACGCGTTCGAGGTGCCACCACCGTGACACGGCTGAACACCGTCGTACCGGTCGCCACCAGGGCCCCCTAAGTCAGATCAGCACTTACAAATCAACGGCCCGACCCTATTGGTCCACTCGGACGCTCGCCGGGCGGCCCTAGTATGGCCGCACCGGCGCCTTCTGCACGTGTGGTTCGCAGAACACGTTCGACTGGGTTTTTTCTCGACCCACCTTCGTGGCTCGTTCAGATGCGCAATAGTGTCGGTTGCTACTGGTGGCGTAACGAGAGTCGAAGAGGTGCCTGTCAGTTGAGCACGCTGCAGTTCAAGCGAACGGCACGCCTTGCTGCTCCCCGGCCTCCCGGCGGCGAGGTCCACCTCGAGCCGCCACCCGAGGTCCCCCGGATCATCCCCGGCAACATCATGATGAAGGCGATGCCCGTCGTCATGATCGTCGCGTCCGTCGGCATGATGGGCATGATGCTCGTGCTGACGCCGAAGCAGCCGGCGGCGATGATCATGCCGGGCATGATGATGATCTCGACCATCGGCATGATGGCGGGCGGCATGGGTTCTGGCAAAGGCCAGAAGAAGGCCGAGATGAACGAGGACCGCAAGGACTACCTACGGTATCTCGGCCAGATGCGCGACCGCGCCCGCGAGGCGGCTGACGAACAGCGCGCCGAACGCGAGTGGGTGCACCCGGACCCGCAGATGCTGTGGTCGCTCGCCACCACCCGCCGCATGTGGGAACGCCGTCAGAACGACCCGGACTTCTGCCACCTGCGCGCGGGACGGGGCTCGCAGCGCCTCGCCACCCGCCTGGTGCCGCCGCAGACCGGTCCCGTCGAGGAGCTCGAGCCGATCGCGACGCTGGCCCTGCGCCGGTTCGTGCGCGCCCACTCGCTCGTGCCCGACCTGCCGATCTCCATCGCACTGCGCGGTTTCGCCGCGGTGGGCCTGCTCGGCGACATCGAGGACCGCCGCGACGTCGCGCGCGCCCTGCTCGCCCAGCTCGTCACGTTCCACGCCCCCGACGACCTGCTGATCGCGGTCGTCAGCGCGGGCCGCACGAAGCAGCTGTGGGAGTGGGCGAAGTGGTTGCCGCACGCGCAGCACCCCACCGACATCGACGGCATCGGCCAGCGCCGCATGATGGCGAACTCGCTCGCCGAGATCGAGGCGATGCTGGACGAGAACCTGCGCGACCGGCAGCGGTTCACCCGCAACGCCCCTCCGCCGCCCGACCAGCCGCACATCGTGATCGTCATCGACGACGGCGACATCAGCCGCGAAGAGATGATCATCCTCGAGGAGGGTCTGGTCGGCGTCACGCTGCTGGACCTGTCCGAGTGCCTGGGCAACCTGACGGCGCGGCGCGGTCTGCGTCTCGTCGTCGAGAACAACCAGCTGGGCGCCCGTTCCGCGAGCGGTGTCGAGTGGTTCGGCGCGCCGGACCGGCTGTCCATCGTCGAGATCGAGGCACTGGCCCGCAGGCTCTCGCCGTACCGCATGGGCGCCGCCGGTGAGGCCGGTGGCGACTCGGGCGAGGACCCGTTGGCGATGACCAACAACCCGCCGCTGCTCGAGTTCATGGGCATCCCCGGCGACCCGCTGACGTTCGACGTGCAGCAGGCGTGGAGGCCCCGGCCCAAGCGCGACCGGTACAGCATCCCGTTCGGCATCGGCGAGCACGGCCAGGCCGTCGTGCTCGACATCAAGGAAGCGGCCGAGGACGGCATGGGCCCGCACGGCCTGTGCATCGGCGCGACCGGTTCCGGCAAGTCGGAGTTCCTCCGCACGCTGGTGCTGGGTCTGCTGGCCTCGCACTCGTCGACGGCGCTCAACATGATCCTCGTCGACTTCAAGGGTGGTGCGACGTTCCTCGGTCTGGACAAGGCACCGCACGTCGCCGCGACGATCACCAACCTCGCCGGCGACCTCAGCCTGGTCGACCGCATGAAGGACGCCATCGAGGGCGAGGTGTCCCGTCGTCAGGAAGAGCTGGCGAAGGGCAACTACAAGAACGTCTGGGACTACGAGAAGGCCCGTGAGAACGGTGCCCAGCTCGACCCGTTGCCCGCGCTCTTCATCTGCATCGACGAGTTCTCCGAGATGCTGACGGCGAAGCCGGACTTCATCGACATCTTCCTGCAGATCGGTCGTGTCGGCCGGTCGCTGCAGATGCACATGCTCCTCGCGTCGCAGCGGCTCGAGGAAGGCAAGCTGCGCGGTCTGGACACGTTCCTCTCGTACCGGATCGGCCTGAAGACGTTCAACGCGGCCGAGTCGCGTGCGGCGATCGGTGTGCCGGACGCCTACGAGCTGCCGCCGATCCCGGGCTCGGGTTACCTGAGCGTGCAGGGCATGCCGCTGACCAGGTTCAAGGCGCTCTACGTCTCGGGCACCTACCGGCCGTCGGGCATGCAGTCCGCCGGTGAGTCGGTGGCCGTGCGCAGCGACAAGCGCCCGCGGTTCTTCGTGCCGGACTTCATCGAGATCCCGAAGGAGCCGGAGCGGCCGATCGAGCCGGTCAAGGTCGAGGAGAAGAAGGAAGAGGCGAACGAGCCGACCCAACTCGAGCTCATCGTCGACCGTCTCGTCGGCCAGGGCCCGCCCGCGCACGAGGTGTGGCTGCCGCCGCTCAACGAGCCGCCGACGATGGACACGATGCTGCCGCCGCTCGACGTGACCCAGGACCGCGGTCTCACGTCTCCCGGTTACCCGGCGAACGGCACGCTGCAGATCCCGGTCGGCGTGGTCGACAAGCCGTTCGAGCAGCGCCGCGACCTGCTGTGGGCGGACTACTCCGGTGCCGCCGGTCACGGTGCGGTCGTCGGTGGTCCGCAGTCGGGCAAGTCGATGCTGCTCAGGACGATGATCGCGTCGATGGCGCTGACGCACACCCCGCAGGAGGCGCAGTTCTACTGCATCGACCTCGGTGGTGGCACGCTCGCCGCGATGGAGGACCTGCCGCACGTCGGTGGCTTCGCCGGTCGTCTCGACGTCGACAAGGTCCGCCGCATGGTGGCCGAGCTCCAGACCCTGATCAGCGAGCGCGAACTGCGGTGGCGCGACCAGCGCATCGACTCGATGGTCGAGTTCCGCAACCGCAAGCGCCGCGGTGAGATCAAGGACGACGACTTCGGTGACGCGTTCCTGATCGTGGACGGCTGGATGAACTTCCGCCAGGAGTTCGAGATGGTCGAGCCGCAGGTCCAGGCGCTCGCCGCGCAGGGTCTGTCCTACGGCGTGCACGTGATCATCGCCGCCAACAGGTGGGCGGAGATCCGGCCCGCGATGAAGGACCTCCTCGGCACGCGGTTCGAGCTGCGTCTCGGTGACCCGAGCGAGTCGGAGGTCGACCGCAAGGTCGCGGTCAACGTGCCGCCCGGTCGTCCCGGCCGCGGTCTCACGATCGACGGCTCCACCGGACGCAAGCTGCACTTCCTCGTCGGTCTGCCGCGCGTCGACACCTCGCAGGACCCGACCACGGTCTCCGCGGGTGTCCAGGACCTCGCCAACAAGCTCAACCAGGCCTGGCCCGGCGCACGTGCCCCGCAGGTCCGGATGCTGCCGGACGTGCTCGACTACGGGCAGTTCATGGCACAGGTCCAGCAGCTCAACCCGAACCGCGGCCACCTGGTCCCGGTCGGCGTCAACGAGGACGAGCTCGCGCCGGTCTACATGGACTTCGACGCGGACCCGCACTTCTTCGCGCTGGCCGACGGCGAGGCGGGCAAGACGAACATCCTGCGCACGATCGTCCGCGGCATCATGACGAGCTACACCTCGTCCGAGGCGTTGATCCTGCTCGCGGACTTCCGCCGCACGATGCTCGGCTTCATCGACACCGACCACCTGCTGACCTACGCGGTGTCGGGCGCCCAGCTCACGCAGAACGTCCAGGAGGTCCGCGGCTCGCTCGTCAAGCGCATGCCCGGCCCGGACGTCACGCAGGAACAGCTCAAGAACCGCTCCTGGTGGACCGGTCCCGAGGTGTTCGTGATCGTCGACGACTACGACCTGGTCGCTCCGCAGGGTGGCGTGAACCCGCTGCAGCCGCTGGCCGAGTTCATCCCGCAGGCCAAGGACGTCGGTCTGCACATCATCCTGGTCCGCCGCATGGGTGGTGCGTCGCGCGCGATGTACGACCCGGTGATGGGCAAGCTGAAGGAGATCTCGGCGCCGATCTTCGTGGGTTCCGGTTCGAAGGAGGAGGGCAACATCGTCGGCAACCTCAAGCCGTCGCCGCAGCCTCCTGGCCGGGGCACGATGGTGACGCGCAAGCACGGTCAGCAGCGCATGCAGTTCGCCTGGATCTCGCCCGACTAATAGCAACGACCGCGCGCGGGGCCCTTTCCCACTCATCGGGAAAGGGCCCCGCGTGTTTTTGCGGAATGTGAAAGGGCCCGCGGCTTCGGCCGCGGGCCCACTCAGGTAGCAGGGGTTCTACCTGCTCCCCCCATTCGCCGGGACCCGGATCCGGTGCGGTCAAGAGGGAGGAGACCGCACCGGCCGGGACTCTTCGGAGGTTCCCCCAGGTCTTGCCTGCCTCCGTCGAACCGGTTGATGAAGACTTTGCCGGACGCCTCTCTCGCGGCGCTCACGCCTTGATGACATCCGCTGGCGCCTGGCCTCCGCGCATCTTCCGGGCAAAAGTAAGGGCCCGCAGCCGAAGCCGCGGGCCCAACCAGACAGCAGGGGACTGTCCGGTTCCCCCCATTGACCGGATCTCCGCCGGGCGGACCCACTGGGGAGGGGCAGCCCGGTCGGAGGCAGACGATCGTGACACCCCCCAAAAACTCGTTGTCACTCTCGTCATCCGGCTGATCACCACTTTGCCCTGCGGTGCTCACACTTCGGTCACACCCGGTCCACGCTCACAGACTCGATGCTCGGTCTCACCTGGGGGAGGGACGAGTACCGCGTGCTGCTCGCCACGCTTCCGTTGCGCGCCAACGAGTTGGTGTCGACCGACGAGATCCCGCTCGCCACCGACGCCATGCTGGAGGGCTACCGCTTCCTGTTGTCCCGGCGGTGGGCGCTGGTACTGCTCGACAACGTCCGCGACATGAGCGGCTATGCGGCTCGTCGGGCTGTGTGCGGGACTGCCGCTCGCGCTGGCTGTGGTGGCGGCACGGGGCAACTACCTCGCCGCGCTCGACTCTACGACGACCTCGGTTTCGCGAAGGCGGAGGACGTGCCGGAGATGCTCGCTCGGATCAGCTGAGGAGACCGGCCCCGCCACAGTGAAGAGGGAGGTAACTGCGGTGGGGCCGGCCGGACACAGGGTCGCGCGCGACGCTCGCACTTGGGTCACGTGCCGCGGCCCGGAACTGATGAGCGGTGCTGGTGGCCCCCCAGGTCTTCATGCCACCAGCACCGCTGAGTGCAACTGTGCCCCAGGGCGCTCACACTTTGCTCACACAGCGATCACAGCGCGTCTACACTGCTCGTGACCTGGGGGGATGCCGTGCAAGCCGAGTATCGCGTGCTGGGGCCGTTGGAAGTGCTTCTCGACGGCGAACCCGTGACGGTCCCAGCCGGACGGTCCCAGGCGCTGCTCGCGGCGTTGTTGCTCAGAGCCAACCAGTTCGTGCCGGTCGACGAGCTGGTGGACCTCGGACGGTACCCCTCCCCGGCTCGATCGCGCCAAGGCCGCTTTGCAGATGGTCGTGCGGCGACTGCGGGTCGCGCCGGCCTTCGCGTTGCGCGCCTGGGACTCGGTGCGCAAGCCGAGGCCGCCTGGCAACGAACGGCGGCCATCCAGCGTGGGCTCGACGGGGCCGCGGCGGAGGAGATCGCTGTCGCTCTTGCGGCGTTGGAGTAGCAGCCCGAACGGCGTCGGTGCTTAGCCAGATTTGTGAGCCGATGTAACACTCGGAGACCTGGGTGGAAGGGGGATCATGAGCGTCGAGTTCCGCGTGCTCGGCCCCCTCGAAGTGCTGCTCGACGGTGAGCCGGTGACTGTCGCAGGTGGACGCGGCCGGGTGCTGCTGGCGACCTTGTTGCTGCGCCCCAACCAGTTCATGTCGGTGGACGAGCTGGTCGACCGCCTGTGGGAAGGTGATCCGCCCACAGCGGACCGTGCACACAAGACGTTGCAGACCACGGTGTTGCGGCTCAGGCAGGCCCTCGGCGCGGCCAACCGCGTGCGCACCACTCCCGGTGGCTACCTGGCCGAGGTCGGGCCGGACGAGCTGGACCTGCTGAGGTTCCGCCGGCTGGTGAAGGCCGGTGACTTCGCCGCGGCCACCGAGCTGTGGCGTGGTCCCGCGCTGGCGAACGTCGGCTCCGACGCGCTGCACCGCGACGAGGTGCCGCGTCTGGAGAACGAACGCCTCGACGCCCTGGAACGCCGGATCGACGCCGACCTGGAACGTGGCCTGGCGAGCGGCCTCGTGGCCGAGCTGACCGCGTTGACCCAGCAGCACCCGTTGCGGGAACGGTTCTGGGCGCAGCGGATGTCCGCGCTCTACCGCTCCGGGCGGCAGGCGGAGGCGCTCGAGAGCTATCGCGAGGTCACCGCGCTGCTGGCCGATGAGCTGGGCGTCGACCCGGCACCGGAGCTGCGTCAGCTCCACCTCGCGCTGCTCAACGGCGAGGTGTCGGAGCCGGCCGGTCCGCGCAGGACGCTCTGCCAGTTGCCGCCCGACACGGCGGACTTCGTGGGTCGTGAGGGCATGTTCCGCAAGGTCGAGGAGCGGCTCGCGGGTCCCGGTGTGCCGGTGGTCGTGCTCACCGGTGCGCCTGGCGTCGGCAAGAGCGCGTTCACGATCAAGGCCGCGCATCGGCTTCGCGACAGGTTTCCCGACGGCCAGCTCTTCGCCAGGCTCAACGGCGCCGGTGGTACCCCGCGCGAACCGGCGGAGGTGCTCGCCGAGTTGCTGGTGGCGCTGGACGTGCACGTCTCGGCCATCCCGGACGGCCTGGAGGCGCGCAGTGCCGCGTTCCGCGCTCAGTTGGCCGACCGCGCGATGCTCGTGGTGCTGGACGACGCCGCCGGTCCGGACCAGGTCAGGCCGTTGTTGCCGGGAACGGCCGGCTGCGCGGTGCTCATCAGCAGTCGTCAGCAGCTCGTCCTAGTCGAGGGCGCGCAGAGCCTGCGGGTGCCGCCGCTCGGCCCGGACGACGGGATCGCGTTGCTGACGAGCGTTCTCGGCGCGGAACGGGCCGGCACCGACAGCGCCGCCGTGGCCGCGATCGCAGGCGCGTGTGGCGGTCTGCCGCTCGCGTTGAGGGTCGCGGGAGCCCGTCTGGCCGCCCGCGAGTCGTTGCCGCTGGGATCGCTGGCCCGCCGGTTGTCCGACGAACGCCACCGGCTCGACGAGCTGGCCATGGGCGACCTGGAGGTCCGCGCGACGTTCGGCCCCAGCTACGAAGCCCTGCCCGCCGACGCGGCGACGGCGTTCCGCAGACTCGGGCTGCTCGGCGCGACCGACGTGGCCTCCTGGACGGTGGGCGTGCTGGCCGGTGGTGGCGGCGAGCGGCTCGTGGAACGGCTCGTGGAGGCGAACCTGATCGACGAGGTCGGTCTCGACGTGACCGGTGAGCCCCGCTACCGCCTGCACGACCTGCTCGCGGTGTACGCCGCCGAACTGGTGCGCGCGGAGGACGCGCAGGTCGTCGCGACCGCCATGCGCCACTACCTCGACCTCCTGCTGACCCTCGTCGACCTGGCCATCGCGGACTGGACGGGAGGCGACGAACTGCCGCTGCAGCCCCTCGTCCCGTCCACCGCGCTGGATCGCGCCGAGATCGAACGGCTCGGCGGCGACGAGAACTTCCTGCTGGCCGAGATGGTCAACATCGACCGCGCGATCCTGTACTGCCTGCGGGAGAACTGGATCGACGACGCCGCGAACCTCATCGACCGCGCGTTCACCTTCCTCGACGTCTACTACTCCCACGACCGGGTCCTGCAGCTGCGCGAGCTCGTCAGGGAAGCGGCGTTCGCCGACGGCAACGACCTGGTCGCGTGGCGCTGCGAGCTCGACCTGATGGCGCAGCGGGTGACGCGCGGCGTCACCGAGGAGGTGCTCGACGGGTACTCGCGCTGTGCCGACGCCTTCGAGGCCATGGACGCCCAGGCCGAACTGGCCGCCTCACTCGGCGCGTTGACCTACTACCGGATGGTCCACACCGGACAGCCGCAGCTGGTGCTCGCCGAACGTGCCGTGGCCGCGGCGCGAGCGAGCGGTGTGCCCAACCTGCTTTCGGGCTCGTTGCGCGAACTGGGCACCATGCTCGCGACCGAAGGCCGTCACGCGGAGTCGGCGGAAGTCATGGACGAGGCCCTGGCGCTCAGCCGTAGTGGCGGCAAACCGAACGAGATCGCGTTGGTGCTCAGCAGGATCGCGTCGATCGCCATGGACAGCGGCGACCTGGTGCGGGCGGGTGCGGCCGCCCGCGAGGCGCTGGAGCTGGCGACCGGCCTAGACGACAACCGCGGCATCGCCTACTGCATGACCAGGGTCGCTCAGGTCGACCTGGCCGCCGGCGACGCCGGACACGCGCTGACCGGCGCGGAGAAGGCCCTCGCCCTCTTCGAGGGCCTGGGCGAACGCCGCGGGGCAGCCCGCGCAATGGCCGTGGTCGTCGAGGCGACCCTGGCTCTGGGCCTGCACCGCAAGGTGATCGACATCGCCACCGCGGCCCTGGAGAACTACGCCGACGCGGGCGACGCCGATGCCGAAGAACGACTTCGGGTCGCGCTGGCCGAGGCCCGGCGGAGGGCGTGATCGGTGAGCGTCGAGTTCCGGGTCCTGGGCCCGCTGGACGTGCTGCTCGGCGGCGACCCCGTCGACGAGTCGGCCGCGCGGCCGGCGTGCACAGCTGTCTGAGTTCTCGGGCGAACTCTCGCGGCGACCTGCGCCAGACCAGTCACATCGGGTAAGCATGTGCCCGGAAGAGGGGAAGGTGCATGAGCCTGCACGTCGCGGTCGACTTCGGCACGTCGAGCACCTGCGTCGCCGTCTCGGCACACGGCCGGGAGCCGCAGGTCGTGGTGTTCGACGGCCAGCCGCTGGTGCCGTCCGCCGTGTTCGCCGCCGCCGACGGGACGTTGTTCGTCGGCCAGGAGGCCGAGCGCCAGGCCGCAGTCGATCCTGCCCGCTACGAGCCGCACCCGAAGCGCCGCATCGACGAGGGTGAGTTGCTGCTGGGCAGCACCGTGTTGCCCGTCGTGGACGTCGTTCGCGCGGTGCTCACCCGTGCGGTCGGAGAAGCGCGCCGGGTCGGTGGCGGGGCACCTGTAGACCTTCTCGTGCTGACACACCCCGCGGACTGGGGAACGGTCCGCACCCGAGTGCTGCTGCAGGCTGCGCGGGGACTCGGCCGCGAGCTGGTGCTCGTGCCGGAGCCCGTCGCGGCTGCCGTCTTCCACTCCGCGAGCCACTCCGTTCCGGACGGGGGCTCGCTCGCCGTGCTCGACCTCGGCGGCGGAACTGTGGACGCGAGTGTGGTGACGCGCACGGGCAAGAGCTTCCGCGTCCTCTCGGCCAAGGGTGACCCGAGCTTCGGCGGCGCTGACGTTGATCAGGCGTTGCTGGAGCACGTCGGTGGGCTGGTCGCGGCGAAGGATCCCGAGGCGTGGCGGCAGCTCGTCGAGGGCAGGGAGATGGCGGATCGGCGTAAGCGGCGGGTGCTGCGGCAGGACGTCCGGGGTGCCAAAGAGACGTTGTCGCGGCACGCCTACACCGATGTGCCGATGCCGCCGCCGTTCCCCGACGCGCACGTGACGCGGTCCGACCTGGAGCAGCTGATCACCGCGCCGCTCAGCAGGGCGGCCGCGCTGGTCGGTGCTGCGGTGCGTGACTCGGGGCTCGCGCCCCAGCAGCTGGCCGGGGTGTTCCTGGTCGGTGGGTCGAGCCGGATTCCGCTCGTCGCCCGGCTGGTCCACGAGCACACGCGCGTGGTGCCGATGAGCATCGACCAGCCGGAGACCGTCGTCGCCCGCGGCGCGCTGCGGGCCGTCAGCCTGGATCCGGAACGGACCGGTGGCGTCGCCCAGCAGAAGACTCCGATGGGTAATCCGGGTGACGTCACCCACAACCTTCGGGTGAACGACGACTCCACCCGCAAGATCACCCGCCGGATCACGCCGCCGCCCGTGTCGCAGTTCCCCTCGCAGTTCCCCACGGCCCCGCCACCGAAGAAGAAGAGCAAGGCACCGCTGTTCATCACGATCGGTGTCGTGGTCGTGCTCGCTGCGGCGGGTGTGGGTGGCTACTTCTGGCTGAACCACGACAAGACGCAGCAGCAGCAGAACCCGCCCGGCAACCAGATCGCCGTCTACGACTACAGCTTCACCCGTCCGGACGGGTGGGAGCAGACGGGCGGAGTGGCGCCGGACCGGCAGGTGCTTTTGCAACCGATTGACCGTAAAACCGCCCAGCCGGATTCGCCGGTCGACCGCATTGCTGTGCAGGAGCAAACTCTTCTCTACGACAGTGGCGTGGATCATCCCAGGGCTGTGAAAGAACTGCAGAACCAATACGACAAGCGCAAGGAAGACGGCGACAAGGTCTCCGGATTTGCTGAAGCGACCACATTTGCGGGCAAGTCTGTTGTTCACTATCGCGAAGAAGTGAGCGGCGCGGCGGTCGACTGGTACATCCAGTTCGCCGGCAGGGCCCAGGTGAGTGTGGGATGCCAGGCGACCGAGGCCGGCCAGGCGGGGGTCCGCACCGCCTGCGAGCAGATCGTCCGCTCACTGGTCATCAAGCCGAAGTAGCAACGTCAGGGGAGTTGCCGATGTCCGCCACCGAGGCCCTCGGCCGGTTTCGTTCAGAGGTCGGGGCAGCGGTCACCCGTGCTCGTCGTGCCTCAGGTGAGATCGGTGAACGCAACGCCAAGCTGCGGGAACGCACACGTGACCTGGCGAGGCAGGCGCGTGAGCGCAAGGTCGAGCCCGATGCCCAAGCCACCTCGGCCGACGTGCGCGAGGCCGCCACCGGGTTCCGCACGGATCGCGGCCTGCCCGTCGAACAGGTTCCCGACGCCGCGGAACTGACCACGCCCGCACCAGTTGAGACGCAGCCGGTGGCCACTCTCGGTTCTGCCGCTATCGCCGGTCCGAGTGGTCAGCTTCCCCGTGCGAGTGACGATGACGAGGACTTTTCGCAGTCGCGAATCCTCTACTGACCCCGGTTTCACCCGGGACCGTTTACTAGAGCAACTACTTCGAAAGAAGTCGCGACAGGGTGGAACCGGCATGGCAGGGTCTTGCGTCGTAAGAGGCGTACGAACCAAGAAGTGCGACCTGAAGTTCTCTGAAGGGGGATATTCCCAATGGGCAGCTTTACCGTTGGACCGGAAGACCTCGACCGTCTCGCGAAGCAGATCATCGACATCGACGGCCAGACCCAGGGCACGCTCCGCCAGGTGCGCGGCGCCGCCGAGGGGGTCCGCGGCTCGTGGGATGGCGCTGCGGCCGCCGCGTTCACGAAGCTGATGGAACGCTTCGACGACGACACTCGGAAGGTCCAGGAGGCTCTGCGCAGCATCGCCGAGCAGATCTCGGGCTCCGCCCAGACCTACATCCAGAACGAAGAAGAGCAGTCGCAGGCAGTCAGCGACATCTCGAACCGTCTCGGCAGCTGAACCAACGCAGACCTTCACACTTTCGCATCAGCCTTAAGGGGAGAAAGAAATGTCCAGCCCTATCAAGATCACGTTCGGCGAGCTGATGAGCACCTCTCAGCAGATCACCAGCGGGGCCAAGCAGGTGGAGCAGCAGTTGAACGACCTCCAGGCCGAGGTCAAGCGAGTGCTGGGTGCGTGGGATGGTTCGTCCTCCGCTGCCTACAACGAGGCGCAGGACAAGTGGAACACCGCCGCCGCCGACCTGCAGGCCGTGCTGGCCTCCATCGGTTCGGCCACCATGCAGGCCGCCGAGGCTTACAAGCAGGCTGAGGAGCAGAACGCCCGCCGCTGGTAAGACCTCTGCGGTTCAGCTAGACCTCTCGCGAGCCCCGGAACCACGTGGTCCGGGGCTCGCGTACGTCCGGAGAAGGGTGCTTCGGAGGGGCCGTTTTGGTCCCCGCACCACCCATCCGGTATCTTCTTACGTTGTTGTGCGGTAGCTGGCGCCCATGTGTGCCGCGCCTGTCTCGGAACCACCGCTTGGTCCGTCCAAGATCGGTCTGGGGCAACCGCCGCAGTGACCCCAGACGCAAGTGACGACGAGGTAGATCCGTGCGCACGTACAGCCCGAAGCCCGGTGAGGTGACCCGCACCTGGCACGTGATCGACGCCCAGGACGTGGTGCTCGGCCGGCTCGCCACCCAGGCCGCGACGCTGCTGCGCGGCAAGCACAAGCCGACCTACGCTCCCCACGTTGACACCGGTGACTTCGTTGTCATCATCAACGCGGACAAGGTCGCTCTGACCGGCGCGAAGCGTGACCAGGCGTTCCAGTACCGCCACTCCGGCTTCCCCGGTGGTCTGCGCAAGCAGTCCTTCGGCGAGGTCCTGGACACGCGTCCGGACCGCCTGGTGGAGAAGGCGATCAAGGGCATGCTGCCCAAGAACCGCCTTGGCCGTCAGATCGCGAACAAGCTGAAGGTCTACAGCGGACCGAACCACCCGCACGCGGCGCAGCAGCCGCAGACCTTCGAGATCAAGAAGATCGCCCAGTGAGCGACGAGTACACCGAGGAAGTTCCTGTGACCACCCCTGAGAACGAGACCCCTGAGGTCGAGACCCCCGAGGTCGAGGCTGAGGTTGTCGAGGCCGAGGTCGTCGAGGCTGCTCCCGAGGCCGAGGCCACTGAGGCCGAGGTCGTCGAGGAAGAAGCCTCCGCGCCGGTGGTCGTCGCTCCCTCGCTGAACGGCGCCGCGCACCTCGCGCAGACCGTCGGCCGCCGCAAGGAGGCCGTCGTTCGCGTCCGCCTCGTGCCCGGCACCGGCAAGTTCACGCTGAACGGCAAGGCCCTCGAGGACTACTTCCCGAACAAGGTGCACCAGCAGCTCATCAAGGAGCCGCTCGTCACCACGGAGAAGCCCGAGACCTTCGACGTGATCGCCAACCTGCGTGGCGGCGGCATCACCGGCCAGGCCGGTGCGCTGCGTCTCGCCATCGCGCGTGCGCTGATCGCCGTCGACTCCGAGGACCGCCCGGCCCTGAAGAAGGCCGGCTTCCTCACCCGTGACCCGAGGGTCAAGGAGCGCAAGAAGTACGGTCTGAAGAAGGCCCGCAAGGCGCCTCAGTACTCCAAGCGCTGATACGAAGCATCAGCTGTACCTGCGGGAGCAGCAGTTCACCTCGAACTGCTGCTCCCGCAGTGTTTTCCGGGTCTTTCCCGCCGCCTTGCAGTGTCCATATCGGAGGATTCATGGCCCGCTTGTTCGGCACCGACGGTGTGCGTGGACTCGCCAACGCCGATCTCACCCCTGAGCTCGCGATGTCCGTCGCCGCCGCGGCGGCGCGCGTGCTCGCCGAGCACGACCACTCCCACCGCCCGGTCGCCGTCGTCGGACGCGACCCCCGGGCGAGCAGCGAGATGCTCGACGCCGCCGTCACCGCGGGCCTCACGTCGGCCGGCGCGGACGTCCTGCGGGTCGGCGCCCTGCCCACCCCGGCCGTCGCCCACCTCGTCGCCGCTCTCGGCGCCGACATCGGTGTGATGATCTCCGCCTCGCACAACGCGATGCCGGACAACGGGATCAAGCTCTTCGCCGCGGGCGGCCACAAGCTGCCCGACCACGTCGAGGACGAGATCGAGCAGCTCATGGGCACCGGCTTCGAGCGGCCCACCGGCTCCGCGATCGGCAGGGTGCGCGACGTCACAGACGCCGAGACCCAGTACGTCGAGCACCTGCTCAAGGTCACGCCGCACCGCCTCGACGGCCTCAAGGTCGTGGTGGACTGCGCGAACGGTGCCGCGTCGGTGGCCGCACCGGACGCGTACCGCCGCGCCGGGGCCGAGGTGATCGCGATCAACGCGACCCCGGACGGCCTCAACATCAACGACGGCTGTGGCTCGACGCACATCGACGTCGTGGCCGCCGCGGTCCGCGAGCACGGTGCCGACCTCGGCATCGCGCACGACGGTGACGCCGACCGCTGCCTCGCCGTGGACGCCGAGGGCAACAGCGTCGACGGCGACCAGATCCTCGCGATCCTCGCGCTCGCCATGCGCGACTCGGGCGAGCTGTACGAGAACACGCTGGTCGCCACAGTCATGAGCAACCTCGGCCTGCACCTCGCCATGAAGGCGGAGAACATCCGCCTGCGCACCACCGCGGTCGGCGACCGGTACGTGCTGCAGGACCTCAAGGCCGGCGGTTTCTCGCTCGGCGGCGAGCAGTCCGGTCACGTGGTGCTGCCGGCGCACGCCACCACGGGCGACGGCCTGCTCACCGCGTTGCGCCTGATGGCCCGCATGGCCGAGACCGGCAAGTCGCTGGCCGACCTCGCGTCGGTGATGCGCCGCCTGCCGCAGGTCCTGATCAACGTCAAGGTCTCGGACAAGGCCGCCGTCGCCAAGGCGTCGTCGGTCAGCGAGGCCGTGGCCGCCGTCGAGGCCGAGCTGGGTGACACCGGCCGCGTGCTGCTGCGCCCGTCCGGAACGGAGCAGCTCGTGCGGGTGATGGTCGAGGCGACGAGCCACGAACAGGCTGAGTCGGCAGCGCAGCGCCTCGCGGGTGTGGTTTCCTCGGTCCGCTGAGGATCTCGGAGGGGGCCATGGGCAACATCGGACCGGTCGAGCTGCTGATCATCCTGTTCGTGCTGGCCGGCGGCCTCGTGCTCGCGGTTGTGCTTTCGTCCAGGCGCAAGAAGCCGCAGTATCCGCCGCACCAGGGCTACCCTCCGCCCCCGCAGGGCCCGTACCCACCTCAGGGCCCGCCTCCCGGTCAGCAGTGGCCCCAGCAGCCACCGCCTGGTCAGCAGCCGCCTCCACCCGATCAGTGGTGATCATCGGCACACGTCACCGGATGCCTGTTTACTAAGGCAACCGACATCGCGGAGCTCCCGTCAACGGGTGACGGGAGCTGGCACTGTGTGGCGGAACCCGATGCGGCCGAATTGCGTCAGATCGGGGACAAGGGGAGGCGAGGAATGGCTGGATTCGGCGTTTCATCCGGGGATCTCACGAAGACCGCGGGTCAGTACGAGAGCCACGGGTCGGAGCTGGGCGCGATGAAGGCGCAGATCCTGCCGGTCGTGGGGGCACCGCACGTCGGGCGCAAGTTCAAGGGCTACGAAGGCAAGTTCAAGACGCACTTCGACCGCTTGGGCGCCAACGTCGAGGCTTTCGGCAAGGAAGCCACCGCCATTGCCACGCGCCTGAAGGATGTCGCGAAGACCTACGAGTCGACCGAGTCGTCGACCACGGGCAAGTTCAAGGGATAACCAGTCGTGGCCGACCAGAACGAGATCAAGAAGCTTCTCGACGACCCGACCGTCTCCAAGGAGACCAAGCAGGCGCTCGTTCCCGCGCTCGCGGGTGCCGGTGGTTCCGAGGACGACGTCAAGCGCTACGCCCAGGCCAACGGCGTCGAGGTACCCGACAACCCCGGCGTCGGCAGCCACGTCGGCGGCTTCCTGCTGGCACCCCTCACCGGTGGCGCCAGCGAGGCCTACGTCCTCGGCAAGGAGGCGAAGTACGCCAACTGGACCAAAGAGGGCGGCGACGCCGACAAGGTCGTGAACAAGGCCAAGGAGGAGCAGCAGCTCGGCGCGAGCCAGAAGGTGCTGAACGAGGGCGGCCCCTTCCAGAACTCCAACGTGCTGCTCGACGCGGGCGCGGCAGGCCTCAAGTTCTACGAGAAGTTCGCTCCGCTCTACCAGAAGGCCGCCGAGGCCTGTGGGCACCAGGGCGGCCAGCCGGCGGACTACGGGAAGATCAAAGAGCAGTACGAGCAGGTGCGCGACATCGACCTCGCGAAGTTCCGCGAGGACGCGCACAAGCTCGACGAGTGGACCAAGCAGCTGCAGAACCACGACAACCAGCTCGGCACCGCCTGGAACGGGCTTGGTTCGTGGGAGGGACCCGCCGCGGAGTCGGCGCGGGGCTTCCACGACAAGTTCGCCACCGCCACGAAGGCGATGGTCACCGACACCGGCCGCGCGGGTGCCACGGTCATCGCAGGCGCGGAGAACATCTCCAAGCACGTCAAGGAGTTCGCGCAGCAGGTCCACGACCAGTACTCCGACAAGTGCGGCGGGATGACCGTCGAGCAGGTCGAGGAAGCGACCCGGCACGCCACCGGCGACATCATCGAGAACGACGGCGGCATCCTCGACTGGGTCTCCGGCATCGCGAACGACATCTCCGGCTCCGTGATCGGCGCGATCTGCGGCGGCCCGCTCGGTCTGCTCGCCGGGTGGGGCTGGGGCGACTGGATCAGCGACACCCGCCAGAAGATCATCGACACGGCCAAGCAGAAGCTCAAGGCGTTCTGCGAGGAGTTCGACTCCAAGAAGACCGCGTTCGACGGTTACTGCGCGAACGTGCAGGACGGCATCACCAAGGACTACGAGGCCATCGACAAGGGCCTCGAGGTCGCGATCAAGGCCAACGCGATCGCATCGGCCGGCGAGGCGCCGTCGTTCGTGGACGCGGGCAAGAAGCCTCCGGGCGGCGGTCCTCCCCCTGGTGGCGGTGGCCCTCCCGGTGGCGGCGGTCCTCCTCCCGGAGGTGGCGGCCCGCCCGGCGGCATGCCCGAGGTGCCGAAGCCGGAGAACCCTCTCGACAAGGACGGCGACGGCAAGCCGGACGTTCCCGGTGACACCGACGGTGACGGCAAGCCCGACGACCTCGACGGCGACGGCAAGCCGGACCACCCCAAGCCGGAGGAGAAGCTCGAGAGCGTCACGGTCAAGGCCGGCGACAACACGATCAAGGTCACGGAGCCCGACTCGAACGGGCACGTGAAGATGACGATCGACACGCCGAAGGGCGACCCGAAGACCTACGACCTGGACTTCAGCAAGAACCCCGAGGCCGCCAAGGCGCTGATGGGCCAGAACGGCACGCAGGCCATCACGAACATGGCGAACACGCTCACCGGTACGACCCCGTCGAACCCGACGGCACAGGCACCCGGCGCTCCCGGCAACACCCCGGCGCCCGGTGGCGGTGCGGCTCCGACGACGGGCCCGCAGGGGTCGGAGTCGAACCCGATCCCGGTCGAGGTCGGCAGCGACGGCAAGATCCACATCGAGCAGGACGGTGTGAACTTCACCGCCGAGGTCAACGCCGAGACCGGCGAGATCAACCTGACCGCGGACAACGGTGACGGCACGCCCGACCAGGTCGGCGTCGAGTTCGGGGAGGACGACAACCCCGCGGCCGCTGATGGTGCCGGTTCCGGTGGCAAGACCGACGGCCTGCGCCTCGACGACCCGCTGAACCTTCCGGACTCCGACTTCCCGCAGCAGGCCGATGGCGACATCCGCACGTTGCCGGCCGAGGCCGAGTTCCAGACCATGCCCGCGCAGGCGGCGAGCGACCAGGTCTGGAGCCCGCCAGGTCAGGACAGCGGAGCCCCCTTGGGCGAGCGCTTCCAGGAGTCCATGGGCCGCAGCTACATCGAGGACAACGGCATCATGCCGAACGTCGGCGAGCCCAAGATCTCGGCTGACGGTCCGTCGTTCGCGCACGCCTCGGACAGCACCTCCACGTCGGGCGTCTCGTTCACCGGCGGTGCCTCCGGCCACGGTGAGTCCGTCCTGGGCGGCTCGGCTCCGGAGAACGCCTGGAGCACCCCGTCGAGCGGTGACAACGGCTCCGGCTTCAGCACCAGCGCCTCCGAGGCGGGCCAGGCGGGTTCGGCGAACCTGCCGTCCATGCAGGACGCTCAGGGCCAGAGCTCGCCCGGCGCGCCAGGCGGAATGACGGGCGGCGGCATGATGGGTGGCGGCGGCATGATGGGTGGTGGCGCGGGAGGCGGTCAGCAGGGCGGCGACTCCGAGCGCGGCGCCAGCCAGTGGCGCACCACCGGTTCGCTGTTCGACGAGGACCGCGACAACAGCAACCCGCTGAGCGCTGTCCTGGGCGACGACCGAGGAGGGCACTAACCCATGTCGACCGTGGGACAGGTGGACCCGAAGATCCAGGCGTTGTTCGACGAGAACCTCGCCACGACCCGGAGTGCGAACGCCGCGGTCACCGCCAAGCTCAAGGCCGGCCAGGACCGCCTGGCCGCCGAGGCCAAGGCGCGCGAGGAGAAGCATCAGAAGGACGTCGCCGCGTCCCTCGCGTCGGCGAAGGACGTCGCCAGGCACGGCGACCAGCACCGCAAGCCTCCTCAGTGGCAGCAGCGCGACCGCTCGGCCGGCGAGATGGCGTTCGGCCCGGAGGACGACGAGGCGGGCTACTCGCCGCCGCCCGTCTCCGCGCCCGCGCCGGTTCAGCCGCCTCCGCCGCCACCCGTGGCGCCCGTGCCGATGCGTCCGCGGCGTCCGGCTCGGGTGGACGACGACGATGACGACCTGAGCGGCCAGACCTGGCTGAGCTGACGACTCACCCCTGCAGGGCACCCGCCCAGCAGGGGTGAGCTGTTTGATCAGGCAGTGCGGCTGCGCAGTGCTTCCCGCTGGAAGACGAGGTTCGCGTTCTTCGCGTCGCTGTCGAGCAGCTCGTCGTACGTGCGCTCACCGGTCAGCACTCGCAGCAGGAACGCCGTCACGAACGCGCGGCCGAGCTTGTGCGACCCGCGCTCGGCACTGCCGTCCAGCATGAGCTCGCTCCAGTGCCGTCCCTCGGTGAACCCGAGGTGCGACGCCTTGGGCAGCAACCGGAACTGCACGGGCCCGCCCCACGCCTGGGCGATCGCCTCGGAGTGCCCGACGGGCGGCGCGATCCGATCCTCGCCGGCGGCGAGGTGCAGGCCCGGCACCCGGACGTCGCGGGCGGCGTCCAGTGCGGACGGCCGCGTCTCCGTTGCGGCCAAAGTCACAACGGCCCGGACACGGGAGGCTTCCGCCGCCGCGAGCACCGCGGCACCGCCACCCATCGAGTGCCCGGCCAGTGCCACCCGAGCCGGGTCCACGCTGATGTCGCCGGTTCCCAGCCGCACGCCGGTGCAGATGTCCAAAGTGGTCAGCAGGTTCGCGGCCAGCACCCGCGACGACAGCAGCGGCCCGCGCTCCACGGCCGGCGCGGCGGCGACCACGCCCCAGGACGCCAGGTGCCGCAAAAGCCCGTGGTAGCGGCGAACGGGCTGCATCCACCCGTGTCCGAACGCGACACCGGGCAGACCCCGGCCGGCGGCCGGCGTGAAGATCACTCCGGGGAGACCGACGAGCGCGAGGTCGCCGCGCAGCACCGGGTGCGGGCCGGGCCTGCTGAGCTGCTCCAGGGCCTGTTTCGCGGTCAGCGTGATCACGCGGCGAGCCATGGGTGAACCGTAGTCGATCCTGTCGCGCGCACCACACTCAAGATTGGTCTACACCACATGGGTCGCTGACCTGCGGAAACCGGACAGCCTCACTCTGTAGGCTTACGGCCGTGGTCTAGCTACCCTGTTTCTCGTGTGCGGAATCGTGGGATACGTGGGTCACCGGTCGGCGCTGGACGTCGTCCTGGACGGGCTGAGGCGCCTCGAGTACCGGGGTTACGACTCGGCGGGCGTGGCGGTCGTCAGCGAGGGCGACCTGGCCGTCGAGCGCAAGGCCGGACGGCTGCAGAACCTGGAGACGAGGCTCGACGAGGTGGGCCGCGACAACTTCGCGGGCACCGTCGGCATGGGGCACACGCGGTGGGCGACACACGGCGCGCCGATCGACCGCAACAGCCACCCGCACCGCGACGCGACGAACCGCGTCGCCGTGGTGCACAACGGCATCATCGAGAACTTCGCCGCGTTGCGCGCCGAGCTCGAGGGGCTCGGCGTCGAGATGGCGTCCGACACCGACACCGAGACGGTCGCGCACCTCGTGTCGTTCGCCTACAACGAGGGCGAGACCAAGGGCGACCTGCCGGCGAGCGTGCGCAAGGTCGTGCGTCGCCTCGAAGGCGCGTTCACTCTCGTCTTCACGCACGCGGACGAGCCGGACCAGGTCGTCGCCGCCCGCCGCAACTCGCCCCTGGTCGTGGGCGTCGGCGAGGGCGAGCACTTCGTGGCGAGCGACGTCTCCGCGTTCATCGCGCACACCAAGGAAGCCGTCGAGCTGGGTCAGGACCAGATGGTCGTGATCACGCGCGAGGGCTACGAGGTCACCGACTTCGACGGCGAGCCCGCCGAGGCCAAGCCGTTCACGGTCAACTGGGACCTCAGCGCCGCCGAGAAGGGCGGCCACGAGTACTTCATGCTCAAGGAGATCGAGGAGCAGCCGGAGGCGCTGGCGAACACGCTGCGCGGCCACTTCTCGAACGGCCGGATCATCCTCGACGAGCAGCGCCTGTCCGACCAGGACCTGCGTGACGTCGACAAGGTCTTCGTCATCGCCTGTGGTTCCGCCTACCACTCCGGTCTCGTCGCGAAGTACGCGATCGAGCACTGGACCCGCCTGCCCGTCGAGGTCGAGCTCGCCTCGGAGTTCCGCTACCGCGACCCGGTGCTCGACCGCGACACGCTCGTCGTCGCCGTGTCGCAGTCCGGCGAGACCGCGGACACGCTGGAGGCCGTGCGTCACGCCCGTGCGCAGAAGGCCCGCGTTCTGGCTGTCTGCAACACCAACGGCGCGCAGATCCCGCGTGAGTCCGACGCCGTCCTCTACACGCACGCCGGTCCGGAGATCGGTGTCGCGTCGACGAAGGCGTTCCTCGCCCAGATCGCCGCGAACTACCTCGTGGGTCTGGCCCTGGCGCAGGCCCGCGGCACCAAGTACCCGGACGAGGTCGCCCGCGAGTTCCACGAGCTGGAGGCCATGCCCGAGGCGGTGCAGCGCGTGCTCGCCACGAGCGAGCAGGTTCGTGCGCTCGGCCGCGAGCTCGCCGACTCGAAGGCGGTGCTGTTCCTCGGCCGTCACGTCGGCTACCCGGTGGCACTGGAAGGCGCGCTCAAGCTCAAGGAGCTCGCCTACATGCACGCCGAGGGCTTCGCTGCGGGCGAGCTCAAGCACGGCCCGATCGCGCTGATCGAGCAGGACCTGCCGGTCGTGGTGGTCATGCCGTCGCCGAAGGGCCGCGCCGTCCTGCACTCGAAGCTGGTGTCGAACATCAGCGAGATCCAGGCCCGCGGCGCCCGCACGATCGTGATCGCCGAGGAGGGCGACGAGACCGTGCGCCCGTTCGCCGACCACCTGATCGAGATCCCTGCCGTCCCGACGCTGCTGCAGCCGCTCATCTCGACGGTGCCGTTGCAGATCCTCGCGGCCGAGATCGCGTCCGCCCGCGGCTACGACGTCGACAAGCCTCGCAACCTGGCGAAGTCCGTTACCGTCGAGTGAGTGAGAGGCGTCTGGCACACCGAACGCGTCAAGTCCGCTGAAGAAGAGCTCATGGCGGTGGTCCCGCCGGGCTCGTTGATGCGCAAAGCCGCGTTCGGTGTGGCCACCCACGCCCTCAGGCTCTTGCAGGGACGTCGCCGCGTCACGTTGCTCGTGGGTGCGGGCAACAACGGAGGCGACGCTCTCTGGGCCGGTTACTTCCTGCGCCGTCGCGGTGTCGCGGTGTCCGCTGTCCTGCTCTCGCCTGAGAAGGCGCACGTCGAAGGCCTCGCGGCGTTTCGGCGCGCGGGTGGCCGGATCGTCGACGAGGTCGGGTCGCCGGATCTGGTGATCGACGGCATCGTCGGGCTGTCCGCGCGTGGCCCGCTGAGGCCTGCCGCGGCTGATCTCGTTGCTTCGGTGCAGGCGCCGATCCTGGCTGTGGATCTTCCTTCTGGGATCGACCCGGACACCGGGGAGATCGCCGGGCCGCACGTCCGCGCCCACACCACGATCACCTTCGGTTGCCTCAAGCCCGTGCACGCGCTGGCCGACTGCGGTGACGTGCACCTGGTCGACATCGGACTGCGGCCAACGGATCCCGACTTCGTGCTGCTCGAGCGAGAGGACATCGCCTGGCCGGTGCCGGGCCCGTCCGACGACAAGTACACGCAGGGCGTCACGGGTGTCGCGGCCGGCAGCGCGACTTATCCAGGCGCCGCAGTGCTTTCCACGGGCGCGGCGGTGCTGGCGACCTCGGGCATGGTCCGGTACGCCGGTCCCGCCGCCGACGCGATCCGTGCGCGCTGGCCCGAGACCATCTGTACCGGCTCGATCACGGACGCCGGGCGCGTGCAGGCCTGGGTCGTCGGGCCGGGCATGGGCACGGGCAGCTCGTCGGCCGAGGTCCTGCGGTTCGTGCTGGACGCCGGGGTGCCGGTGATCGCCGACGCGGACGCGATCACGTTGCTGGCGTCGAACCCGGAACTGTGGGACGCCCGCGATCCGGACGCCGCGCTGGTCCTCACGCCGCACGACAGGGAGTTCGAGCGGCTGGCCGGACCGGTGGGCGCGGACCGTGTCGCAGCGGCTCGCAAGGCCGCTCAGCGCTTCAACGCCGTGGTGTTGCTGAAGGGCCATCGGACCGTGGTGGCGGCGCCGGACGGACGCGCGCTGGTGAACTCGGCGACGTCGTCCTGGCCCGCGACGGCCGGATCCGGTGACGTGCTGTCCGGCATCATCGGCGCGCTGCTGGCCGCCGGTGTGGACCCGTTCCTGGCCGCGGGTTATGCCGCCTACGCGCACGTCATGGCGGCCGAGTTGGCGGCGGAGGGCGCGCCGGTGCCGTCGTCGGGTCTCATGAAAGCGATCCCCGCGGCCATTCGATCGATTCGACGGACCTGAGCGCTCGCTCACACCTGGTGAGCTGCGGACTCATGGCACGATGAACAGGTTATGGCCCGTTCAGAAGTGGTAGTCGACCTCGGTGCGTTGCGGCACAACGTCGCACTGCTAGCGAGCCTTGCCCCGTCCTCGGAGACGATGGCCGTCGTCAAGGCGGACGGCTACGGCCACGGCGCGGTCGAGGTGGCGCGAGCGGCCCTGGAAGCCGGTGCGACCTGGCTCGGTTCCTGCTCCACGCAGGAAGCCCTCGTGCTGCGCTCAGCGGGCATCCGAGCGCCGATCCTGGCCTGGCTCGACGCACCGGACGAGGACCTGGCCGCCGGTATCGCCGCCGACGTCGACCTGTCCGTGTCGTCGCTGTCGGACCTGCGCAGGGTCGAGGACGCCGCCGACGAGGCCGACGCCCGTCCGCGCATCCACCTGAAGATCGACACCGGACTGAGCCGCAACGGCTGCCAGCCGCAGGACTGGCCGGAACTGGTCGAGGCCGCGAGCAAGCACGAGGTCGTCGCCATCTGGTCGCATCTCGCGTGCGCTGACGAGATTGGGCACCCGTCGATCGACCTGCAGGCCAAGCGTTTCGACGACGCGTACGACGTGGCGAAAGCAGCGGGCCTCACGCCGAAGCGGCACATCGCGAACTCCGCCGCCCTCCTCACGCGCCCGGACCTGCACTTCGACATCGTCAGGCCCGGCATCGCCATGTACGGGCTGAACCCGGTGCCGACCGGCCACGACCTGCGCCCGGTGATGAGCTATCGGTCACACGTGGCGCTCACGAAACGTATCCCCGCAGGTGAGTCGGTCTCCTACGGGATGACATGGACCGCGCAGAAGGACACGACGCTGGCACTGGTGCCCGCCGGGTATGCGGACGGTGTTCCGAGGGCACTCTCCGGCCGGATGGAAGTGCTCCTCGAGGGGAAACGCCGCCCGGTGGTCGGTCGTGTCTGCATGGACCAGATCGTCGTGGACTGCGGGAACGACGAGGTCCGCGAGGGTGCGGAAGTCGTCCTGTTCGGCGATGGGCGCCGGGGGGAGCCGACGGCGACGGAGTGGGCGGAACTGACCGGGACGATCGACTACGAGATCGTCTGCGGGATGTACCGGCCGCGGGTGCGGAGGATCTACACGTGAAGCCGGTGTGGAAGGTCGTCGGGTGGGTCAGCGGTGCGCTCGGTGCCGCCGTCGCCGGTGCTGCCGTGGCGCAGACCGCGAAGGTGTCGCACGAGCGCAAGACGGCCACCGACAGCCTTGCCGAGGAACCGTTAGGCCAACTGCGGCCCGATCGCGAGTCGACCGTGGCCGCGGACGACGGTGTGCCGATCTCCGTGGAGGAGGTCGACCCCGCCGACGGTGGCGAGGCCGACATCACCGTCGTGCTGGTGCACGGGTTCGCGCTCGACCGCCGCTGCTGGCACTTCCAGCGCCGCGACCTCGCGGAGTTGATCGACCCGCGCGTGCACCAGGTGCTCTACGACCAGCGCTCGCACGGCCGGTCCGGGCGGTCCTCGGTGGAGAACAGCACCATCGACCAGCTCGCGCTCGACCTCGACTCGGTGATCCGCTCGGTCGTGCCGAACGGGCCGCTCGTGCTCGTCGGCCACTCGATGGGCGGCATGACGATCATGGCTCTGGCCGAGAAGGAGCCGGAGCTCTTCGCCGAACGGGTGCGCGGTGTCGCGTTGATCGGCACGGCCGCCGGAGCGGTGGGCGGCGCGGGGCTGCCCAAGTCCGTGCTGTCGCGGTACAACCCGGTGACGCTCGGCATCGGCCGGCTCGCCGGTGTGCAGCCCGCGCTCGTCGAGTGGGTGCGCAAGGGCACGAAAACCCTGACGTGGAGCGGCATTCGCGCGCTGGCGTTCGGTGACCGCAAGGTGGCTCCGTCCCTTGTGGACCTGATGGAGAAGATGATCAACGGGACGACGGTGAAGGTGCTCACCGAGTTCCTGGAGACCCTCGGCACGCACGACCGCTACAAGGCGCTGGCGGGCCTCAGGCACTGCGACGTGCTGATCCTGAGCGGTGACGCGGACAAGCTCACGCCGTTCTCGCACGCCGAGCGGATGGCCGAGGAGATGCCGCACGCCACCCTCGTCCGGGCCCCCGGTGCCGGGCACATGGTGATGATGGAGCAGGCTGATCTCGTCAACGACCACCTGGTCGCGCTCGTCGAACGCTGCGCGGCCGATCGCGGAGAGAGTCGGAAGAAGTGGTGGCGCCGAGCGTGAAGACCGTCGAACTGCCCCTGGTGGAGGACACCGAGGAGTTCGGCCGCAAGCTGGGTGAAGTCGTGCGGGCAGGCGATCTCCTGCTGCTCGCCGGGCCGTTGGGTGCCGGGAAGACGGCACTGGTGCGCGGGCTCGCGCGCGGCCTCGGCGTGCAGGGCAGGGTGTCGTCGCCGACGTTCGTCGTGGCCCGCGTCCACGAGCCCGCGGAGGGCGGCCGGGGCGTGCGGCTGGTGCACGTCGACGCATACCGGCTCGGGGGTCACCTGGACGAGCTAGACGATCTTGATCTGGACACGGATCTGGTCGATGCCGTCGTCGCCGTCGAATGGGGCGAGGGCGTCGCGGAACGCCTGAACGAAGATCATCTGCTCATTCGCCTCGAGCGCGGAATCGACGACGTTCGCACGGCTTCGTTGATCCCGCACGGCGAGTGGGCCGCACGTACCCTTCCCGCGTGATGATCCTTAATCTATCGGGTGACGTCCATTAAGGACAGAGCGTGACGGGCCGATGACACTCGCATGATCAAGAAGACGCTTATCGCGACTGCTGTCATCGGTGGCGCCATGCTGGTCGCCGCGTCCCCCGCCTCCGCCGGCGACGAGGGTCACGGCCGCTCCGGCGGTCACGGCATCAGCATCGCCGACAACCTCTGTGCCGCTCCGTGGCAGTGGAACGGCCCGTTCTCGCTGCTGCACGAGGGCCACGCCCCCGGCTACGCCGCGTGCAACGACAACTCGGCCGCTGGTGGCTCGGACATCAGCATCGCCAACAACGCCTGCCTGCTGCCGTGGCAGTGGAACGGCCCGCTGGAGATCTTCACGGTCGACCACGCGCCGTCCTACGTCGCCTGCAACGGCAACTCGGCTGGCTGATCGACGGACGTCACCGGGATGGCCGGACGAGCCCGTCGGCCATCCCGGTGACTGTCCCCTTAGGACAGCTCGCGCTTGAGCACCTTGCCCATCTCGTTGCGCGGCAGGGCTTCCAGGTAACGCACGACGCGCGGCCTCTTGTGCGGCGACAACAGCTTCGCCACGTGGTCGCTGAGTGCTGATGGTTCCGGCGCAACGCCGGCCGGCACCACCCAGGCCACGATCCGCTCGCCCAGGTCGTCGTCCGGCTCGCCCGTCACCGCCACCTCGGCCACCGACGGATGCTCGAGCAGGGCGTTCTCGATCTCGCCCGCGCCGATCTTGTAGCCACCGCTCTTGATGAGGTCGGTGGCCCGCCGCCCGACGATGCGGATGTACCCGTCGGGGTCGCGCACCGCCATGTCGCCGGTCTTGAACCAGCCATCCCGGAACGCTGCTCGGGTCGCGTCCGGCCGGTTCAGGTACTCCAGGAACAGGTTCGGCCCGCGCACCTCGATCTCGCCGATCGCGCCTTCGCCGACGTCGTCGCCCTGCTCGTCCACCACGCGCACGTCGACGCCGTCCACTGGCAGCCCGACCGCGCCGGGCCTGCGGTCGCCGTCGAACCGCACGCTGACGTTCATCAGCGTCTCGCTCATCCCGTACCGCTCGACGATGCCCTGTCCGGTGGCCTTGGCGATGCGCTCGTGGTCACTGGCGGGCAGTGCCGCACTGCCGGAGACCAGCAGCCGGGCGGTGCGGAACTGGCCGGCGAGCTTCTCGTCGTTCTCCACGGCCTCGGCGATCCGGTGGTACATCGTCGGGACGCCGAACATCATCGTGGCGCCGGTCGCCAGCTCGTGACCGATGGCCTCGGGCGAGAACTTCACGTGCCGCACCGAGCCGCCGAGCCGCAGCGCGCCGAGGACGCCGATGCCCAGGCCGTGCACGTGGAACAGCGGCAGCCCGTGCACCAGGACGTCGTCGCCGGTCCACTGCCACGCCTTGGCGAGCGAGTCGATGTTCGAGGTGAGCGCGCGCCTCGGCAGGACCACACCTTTGGGCGGACCTGTCGTGCCGGAGGTGTAGATGACCAGTGCCGGGGTCTCCGGGCCGGGTTCGTCGAACTCTCGCGGCTCTCCGAACACGATCGGTTCGTCGCGCAGCACCAGGTCGGGCTTGCTGTCGCCGAGGATGTGCTCGAGTTCGCGCTCGCCGAGCTTGGGGTTGAGCGGCACGATCGCGACGCCCGCCAGGAATCCGGCGACGACCGCCACGCAGGTTTCGAGCGTCGAAGTCGCCCACACAGCGACGCGGGTGTGGCCTTGCAGCTGTTCGGCCAGAGTGCCCGCGGCCTGGTGCAGCTCGGCGTAGGTCAGGGACTTCTCACCGAATCGCAGGGCCTCGCGATCACTCGGTTCAGCGAACATGGATCCAGGGTGGTCGGAGTGCCTAGAGGATGCATCGGAAGTGTGGTCTGACACACGTACTACTCTGGACAATCGTGCTAGTGCTCGCCGTCGACACGGCCACCCCCGCAGTCACCGCCGGAGTGGTCGAACTCGCGCCCGACTCCCCGCCGCGCCTGCTCGCGAAGCGGGTGACGCTCAACGCCAAGGCGCACGGCGAGCTGCTCACCCCGCACATCAGCGACTCGCTCGAAGAGGCCGGCAAAACCTTCGCCGACCTCGACGCCATCGTCGTCGGCGCAGGTCCGGGCCCCTTCACCGGTCTGCGGGTCGGCCTCGCCACCGCGGCCGCGCTCGGCCAGGCGCTCAACCGCCCGGTCTACCCGGTCGCCACCACGGACGCGATCGCCAAGGACGCCGCCAGCGGTCACCCGCTGCTCGTCGCGACCGACGCGCGTCGCAAGGAGGTCTACTGGGCCGCCTACGACGCCGCCGGGCGCCGCACGGACGGACCGCACGTCGAGCGCCCGCAGGAACTCGCCGAAAAGCTGCCGAAGCTGGGCGTGCACCACGCCACGGGCGAGGGCGCCGAGATCTACCAGGACGTCCTGGGCCTCGACACCCTGAGCGTGCGCCACCCGAGCCCGGAAGGCCTGGTCGCCGCCGCGGCCGCCGAGGTGCTCGCCAAGGCCCGCCCGCCCGCGCTCACCCCGCTCTACCTGCGTCGGCCCGACGCGGTCGAGCCGACGGGGCGCAAGCGGGTGACGAGGGCATGACCACCGGCACCGTCACGTTCGGGCCTCTGCAGCACGCCGACGTGCCCAGGTGCCACGAGATCGAGCTGGCGCTGTTCCCCGGTGAGGACCCGTGGAGCGAGAACGCGTTCCACAGCGAGCTCGACAACGGCCACTACTACATCGGCGCCTACGCCGACGACGAGCTCATCGGCTACGCCGGGCTCGCCGCCAGCCCGCACGAGGCCAGCGTGCACACCATCGCGGTGGTGAAGCACTGGCAGGGCAAGGGCATCGGCAAGAAGCTCCTCAAAGACCTCCTCGCCCGCGTGGACGAGATCGGCGTCCCGGTCTACCTCGAGGTCCGCACGGACAACGAGCCCGCGATCGCCATGTACCTGGCGCACGGCTTCGAGCACCTCGGCGTGCGCCGCCGCTACTACCAGCCGTCGGGTGCCGACGCGTACACGATGGGAAGGCCGGCGCAAAGTGTCTGACAGGCTCATTCTCGGCATCGAGAGCTCGTGCGACGAGACGGGCGTCGGCATCGTCCGCCTCGGCCAGGACGGCTCGCTCGAACTGCTCGCGGACGAGGTCGCCTCGAGCGTCGAGGAGCACGCGCGCTTCGGCGGTGTCGTGCCCGAGGTCGCCTCGCGCGCCCACCTCGAGGCCATGGTCCCGACCATGCGCCGCGCCCTGGACGCGTCCGGTGTCGAGCTCTCCCAGATCCACTCCATCGCCGTCACCGCAGGCCCCGGTCTCGCCGGAGCGCTTCTGGTCGGCGTGGCCGCCGCCAAGGCGTACGCGGCGGCGCTCGGCAAGCCGCTCTACGGCGTGAACCACCTCGCGGGCCACGTCGCCGCCGACACGCTGCAGCACGGCGCGCTGCCGAACCGCTGCCTCGCGCTGCTGGTCTCCGGTGGCCACTCGCAGCTGCTGCTCATCGAGGGCGGCCTGGCGAACTCGATCACCGAGATCGGGTCCACCGTGGACGACGCCGCCGGTGAGGCCTACGACAAGGTCGCCCGGCTGCTCGACCTGCCGTACCCCGGCGGCCCGCCCATCGACAAGCTCGCCAAGACGGGCAACGGCTGCGCGATCGCGTTCCCGCGCGGCCTCACCGGTCCGCGCGACTCGAAGTACGACTTCTCGTTCTCCGGCCTGAAGACCTCGGTCGCCCGCTGGGTCGAACGCGCCGAGCGGGCCGGCGAGGAGATCCCGCTGGCCGACGTCGCCGCGTCGTTCCAGGAGGCCGTCGCGGACGTGCTGACCGCCAAGGCGATCCGTGCCGCGAAGGACCTCAAGGTCGACACCCTGGTGATCTCCGGCGGTGTCGCGGCGAACTCGCGCCTGAGCGGTCTGGCCGCCGAGCGCTGTGCCGAGGCGGGCATCGAGCTGCGCGTGCCGCGTCCACGGTTGTGCACCGACAACGGCGCGATGATCGCGGCGCTCGGCGCCCACCTCGTCGCGGCGGGCGCCAAGCCGTCCCCGATGGACATCAGCACGACCCCGGGCCTTCCGGTCGGGACCGTGCAGATCCTCTAAGCCTTGTTCAGCCCGGGGTTCCGGTCCTCAATGACGAAGGACGCCTTCGTGGAGACCGGAGCTCCGGGCGTGCGCACGTAGTCGAGGCCGCGGAAGTCCGCCCGCACCTCCCGCGCGGTGATCTTCGTCCGCACGTACCCGCGCCGGTTGTTGAAGTACTTCACGTGCGGGTTCTCGGCCAGCAGAGCGGGCGTCTCCGGCCGCACCTCCGAGCCGTCACCACCGGACGTGATCGACGTCGACACCAGCTCGGTCGCGACCGTCTTCGAAGTGGGGTCGTTCCACTTCTCCTTCACCTCAGCAGCCCACGCCGCGTGCACGTCACCAGTGAGGACAACGGTGTTGCGCGTGTGGCAGAACCCAGCTGCCACCCGGTCGCGGTTCGCCGCGTAGCCGTCCCACGCGTCCATGTTGTTGGACTCACCGGCACCGGGCGTGAAGTCGAGCTGCGAGAAGAACACCTGCTGCCCCAACACGTCCCAACGGGCGTGCGACCGCCGCAGACCGTCCAGCAGCCACTTCTCCTGAGCGGCACCGGTGATCGTGCGCGTCGGGTTCAACCGCTCCGGGCACGTCTTCAGCCCGTCTCCGCACGCCTGGTCGTCGCGGTACTGCCGGGTGTCGAGCATGTGGAAGTTCGCGAGCCCGCCCCACTGGATCTTCCGGTAGAGCTGCAGGTCGATCCCGGACGGCTTGTTCCGGATCGGCATGTTCTCGTAGTAGGCCTGGAACGCCGCCGCCCGCCGCGCCAGGAAGTTCGGCTGCGGGATCTCGGGCTTCTCGGGGATCTCGTCGGCCCAGTTGTTGTCGACCTCGTGATCGTCGAAGACCACGAGCCAGGGCGCCACGGCGTGAGCTTCCTGGAGGTCGAGATCGGTCTTGTACTGCGCGTGCCGCTGCCTGTAGTTCGCGAGCGTCTCGGTCTCCGGCCCCTCGTGGTCACGCGGGTTGCCGCCGGGGATCGTGTAGACGCCCTTCTTGTACTCGTACTGGTAGTCGCCGAGGTGCAGCACCAGGTCGGGCTGGTCCTCGGCCATGCGCCGGTACGCGGTGAAGTAGCCGTGCTCGAACTGCGAGCAGGAGGCGAACGCCATCGTGAGCCCGTTGCCCAGAGCCCACGGCGCCAACGCCGTCCGGGTCCGGCCGACGCGCGACAGATGACCTTCGGCGGAGAAGCGGTAGAAGTACTCGCGACCAGGCAGAAGCCCGCGCACGTCCACGTGCACGCTGTGGCCGGACTCGGGCCGGGCGTGGGCGGTGCCGCGGCGGACGACGAGCCGGAACCGCTCGTCCAGTGCGATCTCCCACTTCACCTCGACGACGCGGGACGGCATGCCGCCCATGCCGTCCTCCGCGAGAGGGGTGGGTGCCAGACGGGTCCACAGGACCACGCCGTCATAGGTCGGGTCGCCGGATGCGACGCCGAGAGTGAACGGGTCGGACAGTCTGTCCGACCCCGCGCCGACGGTGGTGAGCGCAAGTCCCCCGATGAGGAGTGCGCGTCGCGTCACTCGAGTCATGGTGAGACCCTCACCCACCAGGGTGGATATCAGGTGAACGCTTCGCCTAGAGCCTGTGAAGCCCTGGGACGCGGTCCTCCACGGCGAACGAAGCCTTGGTGCGGACGGGCGAGTCCGGCCGCGTCACGAAGTCGAGCCCGCGGAACTCCGTCCGCAGCTCACCGGGCGTGAACCTGGTCAGCGCGTACCCGCGCCGGTTGTTGAAGTACTTGATGTGCGGGTTCTCCTTCATCCACAACGGCGTGTCCTCGTACTCCTCCGAGCCGTCGCCACCCGCGGAGATCGACGTGGTCACCAGCTCGGTCGCGAGCGTCTTGGACGACGGGTCGTCCCAGCGCTGCTTGACCTCCGCGCCCCACGCCGCGTGCACGTCACCGGTGAGCACGACCGGGTTGCGCACGTCGGCGAACCGCGCCACCACCCGGTCCCGGTCAGCGGCGTAGCCGTCCCACGCGTCCAGCAGGAACTTGTCCACGTCGCCGGGGATGTAGTCGTACTGCGAGAAGAACACCTGCTGCCCGAGCACGTCCCAGCGCGCCGTCGACTCGCGCAACCCGTTGAACAGCCACGCTTCCTGTTCGTCGCCGAGCATCGTGCGTTCGGGGGCCAACCGTTCGGGGCACAGCTGCAGCCCGTCCCCGCAGGCCTGGTCCGTCCGGTACTGCCGGGTGTCGAGCATGTGGAACGTGGCCAGCGACCCCCACCGCAGCCGCCGGTACAGCCTTGGTGACCTGCGGATGGGCATGTTCTCGTAGTACGCCTGGAACGCCGCCGCCCTGCGCCGGGCGAAGTCCGCCTGCGGGGTGTCCGGCTGCAGACCGGCCCAGTTGTTCGCGATGTCGTGGTCGTCCCAGACGACGGCCCAGGGCGCGGCGGCGTGCGCTTCCTGCAGATCCGGATCCGTCTTGTACTGGGCCTGGCGGCGGCGGTAGCCGGCGAGCGTCACGGTCGTCGGGCCCTCGACGTGGCGGGCGATGCCGCTCGGTGACTTGTGGATGCCGGCCTCGTACTCGTAGGTGTAGTCGCCGAGGTGGAGGATCAGGTCCGGTTGGTCCTCGGCCATCCTGCGATAGGCCGTGAAGTAGCCGTGCTCGAACTGCGCGCACGACGCGAAGGCGATCGTGAGCGGCACCTCCAGCGTGCCCGGCGCCGGTGCGGTGCGGGTGCGGCCCGTCCGCGACGTGTACCCGAGCGCGGAGAAGCGGTAAAAGTACTCGCGCCCAGGCTCCAGCCCGGCGAGCTCCACGTGGACGCTGTGGCCCTCCTCGGGTCGAGCGGCGGTGGAGCCCTGCTGGACGATCTTCGTGAAGCGCTCGTCGTGCGCGACCTGCCACAGGACCTCGGACGGGCGTGACGGCATGCCGCCCAGACCGTCCTCGGCGAGCGGCTCACGGGCCAGCCGGGTCCACAGCACCACCCCGTCGGGTGTCGGGTCGCCGGAGGCCACACCGAGTGTGAAAGGGTCGGCGGGACGGGCGGACGCGGACAGCGAGAACGCTGTGACTCCCGCCACGCCGGCGAGCAGCAGCGAGCGGCGGGTCAAGGTGGGCATGCCTTGAATACGGCTCCCGCCGGGTAGTCGGTTCGGGGGTCTCGTTGAAGGGTTGGCACTCTCGTGGGTAGAGTGCCAACTGCACGGCACCAGCACCGCCCCGACCCCCGCGACGGCGGGGTGGCAGGAGCCGTTAACTACGAACCTGCCAACGACCCGTGGAGGTCATCCCGGTGAGCGTGAACATCAAGCCGCTTGAGGACAAGATCGTTGTCCAGGCCTCCGAGGCCGAGACGACCACTGCCTCCGGCCTCGTGATCCCGGACACCGCGAAGGAGAAGCCCCAGGAGGGCAAGGTCCTCGCGGTGGGCCCCGGTCGCATCGACGACAAGGGCAACCGCATTCCGGTCGACGTTGCCGTCGGCGACGTCGTCATCTACTCGAAGTACGGCGGCACCGAGGTCAAGTACAACGGCGAGGAGTACTTGATCCTCTCCGCTCGCGACGTGCTGGCCGTCGTCAACTAGTTCGATCGGTTGGCACAGAGGCTGCATGCCTGACGCCCCGGCGCCCCAACCGGGGCTACCGGGGCGTTTCGCTACCCAGAGAGGCTTTGAGGTAAATGCCCAAGCAGATCAGCTTCGACGAGGACGCTCGTCGGGCGCTCGAGCGCGGCGTGAACAAGCTCGCGGACACGGTCAAGGTCACCCTTGGCCCGCGCGGGCGCCACGTCGTCCTCGACAAGAAGTTCGGCGGCCCGACGGTCACGAACGACGGTGTCACCATCGCTCGCGAGATCGAGCTGGACGACCCGTTCGAGAACCTCGGCGCGCAGCTCGCCAAGTCGGTCGCCACCAAGACCAACGACGTCGCGGGTGACGGCACCACCACCGCCACCGTGCTGGCGCAGGCCCTGGTCAAGGAAGGCCTGCGCAACATCGCCGCGGGTGCAAACCCGACCGCGCTCGGCCGTGGCATCCAGGCCGCCTCCGACGCCGTCGTGGACGCGCTCAAGGGCAAGGCCACCCCGGTCAAGGGCCGCGAGAACATCGCGCAGGTCGGCACCGTCTCCTCGCGGGACGAGTCGATCGGCGCCCTGCTCGGCGAGGCCATCGAGCGGGTCGGCGAGGACGGCGTGATCACCGTCGAGGAGTCCTCGACGCTCGCCACCGAGCTGGTCATCACCGAGGGTGTGCAGTTCGACAAGGGTTACGTGTCGACGCACTTCTCGACCGACCTCGAGGCGCAGGAGGCCGTCTACGAAGACGTCCGCATCCTGCTGCACCGCGAGAAGATCTCGGCCCTGGCCGACGTCCTCCCGATCCTCGAGAAGGTCGCCGAGGCCGGCAAGCCGCTGCTGATCGTCGCCGAGGACGTCGAGGGCGAAGCCCTGTCCACGCTGGTGGTCAACGCGGTGCGCAAGACGCTGAAGGTCGTCGCCGTGAAGGCGCCGTTCTTCGGTGACCGCCGCAAGGCGTTCCTGGACGACCTCGCGGTCGTCACCGGCGGCGAGGTGATCTCCTCGGAGATCGGCCTGAAGCTGTCCGAGACCACGCTCGACCAGCTGGGTTCCGCCCGCCGCGTCGTCGTGACCAAGGACGACACCACGATCGTGGACGGCGGCGGCACCAAGGCCGACATCGCCGGCCGCGCGGAGCAGCTGCGCCGCGAGATCGAGGCCTCGGACTCCGACTGGGACCGCGAGAAGCTCCAGGAGCGCCTCGCGAAGCTCTCCGGCGGCATCGCCGTGATCAAGGTCGGCGCCGCCACCGAGACCGAGCTCAAGGAGCGCAAGCACCGCATCGAGGACGCGGTCGCCGCTACCAAGGCCGCGGTCGAGGAGGGCATCGTGCCCGGCGGTGGTTCCGCGCTCGTCCACGCAGCCAAGGTGCTGGACGGCGGCCTGGACCTGACCGGTGACGAGGCCACGGGTGTCGCGCTCGTCGCGAAGGCCCTGTCCGCGCCGCTGTTCTGGATCGCCGCGAACGCCGGCCTCGAGGGCGCCGTCGTGGTGAACAAGGTCCGCGAGGGCGACTGGGGCTTCGGCATCAACGCCGCCAAGCTCGAGTTCGGCGACCTGCTGGAGCAGGGCATCATCGACCCGGTCAAGGTCACCCGCTCCGCCGTGGCGAACGCCGCCTCCATCGCGCGCATGGTGCTCACGACCGAGAGCGCCATCGTCGAGAAGAAGGCGGACGAGCCCGCTTCCGCCGGTGGCCACGGCCACGGGCATGGGCACGGCCACTGAGTTTTTGAACTCAAAAGGAAACGGGCGGCACCTCCGAGGTGCCGCCCGTTTCGTTTTAAACGATTGCCAGCTGGCGCTTACGTGCCTTGATGATGTTGTCGCGCTCCGATTCCGACAACCCACCCCAAATTCCGTACGGTTCCTGCACGGCCAATGCATGCCTGCGGCACATCTCCAGCACCGGGCAGGCGAGGCAGACTGCCTTGGCTCGAGCTTCCCGGCGGGATCTCGCCGGACCCCGTTCGCCGTCGGGGTGGAAGAAGAACGCGCTGTCCATGCCCCGGCACGAACCGCGCATCTGCCAGTCCCAGAGATCTGCGTTGGGACCGGGGAGCCTTCGGGTGTCCGCCATCGAGACCGCCTCCGTGACGACTGCTCCATTCGGCTTAACGATGATCCACCGTAGAACCGCGTCAAAACTTGTTCAAGAGGCTGAAGACCCTTATCAACTGATGGGTGACGGCACGCGTGTTCGATCACTCACCGCCCGGAGTTGCCGCCCGGATGAGGTGAACGGAACATGGCTCTCGTGATGACACAGCCGGAGCACGGATCTGCCGGTAGTCACACGAGTGAGCCCGTTCTCTCAGTGGCCGCGGTGGCCAGGCGACTCGGCGTGGCTCCCGCCACCCTTCGCACCTGGGACCGCCGCTACGGGCTCGGACCCAGTGATCACACGACTGGGCGACACCGCAAATACGGACCACGCGATGTGGCCCGGCTCGAATTGATGCAACGCGCTCTTCTTCGTGGCGCGTCCTCGGCCGAGGCGGCCCGTTTCGCGCTCGACTCGAAATCGTCGATGACGCACGGAGAGGTTCCTGTCGCACCATCGGGTGGCGGTCGCGGCCTGAAATTGGCCGGAGCGTCTCGATTGGCGCGCGGACTCGGCCGGGCGGCCGTCGCGATGGACTCCATCGCGGTGCAGGGAATGCTCGCCGACTCGCTGGCGTCCGACGGGGTGATCGCGACCTGGAACGAGGTCGTGCGGCCGGTGCTGACGGCCGTAGCCGCGCGGTGGCAGCTGTCCGGTGCCGGTGTCGAGGTGGAGCACCTGCTGAACGAGTGCGTGCTCGCCTCGTTCGTGCGCGCGACGCCGCTCGTCACTCTCGGGCGCAACCATCGGCCCGTGCTGCTGGCGTGCATGCCGGAGGAGCGGCACAACCTTCCGCTCTATCCGCTGGCCGCCGAGCTGGCGCAGCGTGGAGTGGTCGTCCGGCAGCTCGGGGCCGCTCTGCCCATGGACGCGTTGGCGGCCGCTGTCCGCCGTACCGCTCCTTCGGCGGTGGTGTTGTGGGCGCAGCTGCCCCGCTATGCCGATCCCGGGGTGCTGAGCGCGCTGCCGCGCACCCGGCAGCAGGTCCGGTTGTTCGTGGGCGGGCCGGGGTGGCGCCGCGGAGTGGTGACGGCGCCGGCCGAGCGCGTGGAGGACCTGGCCGCCGCCGTCAGTGCGGTTGAGGCGGCTGTCACCTGAAAGACTTCTCCGGTGGAAGAGGAGCTGCGCCGAGCCGCGTTCGGTGACTCACCGGATCTCGACGTCTGGTCCGCGGTGTCGGCCTCCAGCTCGCGGGTGCGCTGGCTCGCGGCGGTCGTCCTCGGCGGCCAGGGTCACTACGCGGCGGCGGCCACCGTGCTGGATGCGCTGCGTCATGACCCCGACCCGGTCGTTGCTTCGCTATCTCTCTCGACGCGTGCCTCTCATCTCCGCCAGCTCGGGGCTCATCAGCTCGCCCGTCCCCTCGACGGCGCGGCTCTCGCGCGCGTTCGGACCACGGGTGGTGGCGATCCGGACGGGATCGACGCGGACGGCGCCCGAACGGACGCTCTGCTGGGTCTCGCCGCCGACTCTCTGGGGGCTGGGCGCCTGAACGAGGCCCGCTGGCTGCTCGCGCGAGTTGAGACGGACTCGTGGAGGAGTGAGGTCCGGCGGGGATGGGTAACCGCAGAGGTTGAGCTCGCGTCCGGTCAGGCACACGCCGCGGTGGCCCCCGCCGAGGAGGCGTACGGCGTAGCGACGAGCAGAAAGGCGCTGCGTCACGAGCTCAAGTCGGCCCTCGTTCTGGGGACCGCGTTGGTCGTGTGGGGGACACCCGACGGGTCGACAAGAGGGGTTGAACTAGTCGAGTGTGAGCTAAATCACAGCGTCACCAAGGGACTTCATCCGTTGATCTGGCCGAGCGCTCTTGTTCTGGTGGGTCATGCCACCACGGTGGGCGCAGTCGCCATCGACCGGGCGACGGAGGCTCTGAGCTGCGTGTTACGGAGAGCTGATCCCGTCAGCCGTCAGGTCGCCCTTGATTCCCCGTGGGTGCCGAGTGGGCTGCTCCGTTCCGGGGAACCCCCGAACGCAGACCCTCAGACGAACTTCTTGACGGATTAAGCACCGGATCGTGTCAAGGTTGGGCTCCGAGCGTCCGATAGGGGAGATGGAACGTCACTCGGCTGCAGGAAAGGAGTCCCCGTGACCACGGTCCTTATTTGCGACGACCGGCGCAGTGTGCGGGAGGGTCTCACCCGCGTGATGTCGGCTGTCCCCGGGGTTAGCCGCATCGACTGCGTAGCGCACGGTGACGAGTTGTTGGCTCGCTTTTCAAGGCAGCCGGTCGACGTCGTGCTGGTGGGAACCCAGCGCGCTGTCCCGACCGGGGTTGAAGCTACCCGTCGGCTCGTCTCCGCCAACCCGCAGGCAAACGTCATCGTCTTCGGTGCACCCGACGACGCGGGCAGCATCGCTGCCGCGATCGCCGGCGGTGCTCGTGGCTACCTGAGGTGGGACGCGTCGCGCCCCGAGCTTGTGGCAGCCCTCGCGCACACGCTCGCCAGCACCTCGGTGCCGGCACCGCGCCAGCCCTCCGACCCCGGCGTGCAGCTCACGGAGCGCGAGCTCCAGGTGCTGCGTGGGATGAGCCAGGGGAAGAGCAACGGTCAGATCGGCCGCGAGCTCTACCTGTCGGAGGACACGGTCAAGACGCACGCTCGTCGTCTGTTCCGCAAGCTCGGTGTTCGTGACCGGGCCCAGGCGGTCGCACACGGCTTCCGGCGCGGTCTCGTCCAGTAGTTCGCCTCGCCGCACCGGCCCCGCGTCCTCATATGCCGCATGTGGGGAAGCGGGGCCGGTGGCGTGAGACGGCTCACCCGCTGCAACGGGTGAGCCTTCGGGTCGCGCAATTAGCCCAGCCCGGTGACAATGTCGCCGGGCTGGAGTCATTCGGCGTGTCTCCTGGTCACGCGGGGTGTCCATACCCCACTGATGAACAGAAGGCGCGAAGACCGGTACGGTGAGATCTGCTGCAACGAGTCGCCGTGAGTGACTCGTGCTGTTCTATGTCGGTACGCCAACAAGTAACACCAGGGCTGTTGTCTGCGATGACCAACTTGGGGGACGGACTGGACGCCGAAGTGGGCGCGGCCGTCGACGGCGACCGCCAGGCGATCGAACGCCTGCTGGCCTCCATTCGTCCTCTTGTGGTGCGGTACTGCCGCGCCAGAGTTGGCAGGCAGGAGCGAAGCTTCGCATCGGCGGACGATGTGGCCCAGGAGGTGTGTCTCGCGGTGCTCACGGCATTGCCCAGCTACCGCGATCAGGGTCGGCCCTTCCTCGCGTTCGTATACGGGATCGCGGCGCACAAGGTTGCCGATGCACATCGGTCTGCCGCCAGGAACCGCTCCGAGCCCGTTCCCGAAGTTCCCGACGCGCCGGAGACCGAAGCTGGTCCGGAGCAGCGGGCGATGCAGGGAGAGCTCTCCGATCGGATGGCTGTACTACTGCGCGTCCTGCCGGAGAAGCAGCGGGAGATCCTGCTGTTGAGGGTGGTGGTCGGGCTTTCCGCCGAGGAAACTGCCGAGGCGGTCGGTTCGACGCCGGGTGCGGTCCGGGTGGCGCAACACCGTGCGCTGGCTCGGCTCCGCAAGTCGCTGGCAGCGGAGGAGGTGGTCTGAGTGGCCGACGAGCACGGGAAGGACGACGAGCAAGTGCGAGGACAGGACGATAGAACCCCGCGCGAACCCGTCGTGGCAGATGATCTTTCGGCTGTGCAGGCCGATGACAGGTTGCTGGACGCGCTGGGGTCTGCGACTCCGGGTGCGACCGGTTCACTGGTCGACGACGAGCTGAACGCGTTGCTGCTCGCATGGCGCAACGAGGTGGAGACCGCGCCCTTCGGCGAACTGGTCGACACCGAGACCGCCATCGCCACGATCCAGGCTGCCCGCCCGCAGCCGGTGAGCAGGCATCGCTTCCTGATCCCCCTGGCGAGCGCCGCCGCCGTCCTGGCCATCGCCTTCACCGGCGTGAGCCTCGTGGCCCGCGACGCCCAGCCGGGCGACACGCTCTGGGGTCTCACCCGAGTCCTGTACTCGGAGCACGCGAAGTCGATCGAAGCCGCGGCCATCGTGCGCAGCGATCTCGACTCGGCCCGCCTCGCCCTGCGCGAGGGCAAGGTCACCGAGGCCCGCGAGAAGCTGAACAAGGTCGAGGCCAGCCTGGGTTCGGTCTCCACGGCGGACGGCAAGGCCCAGCTCGAGGAAAAGCACGCCGAGCTCCAGAAGGAGCTCAACACGAACACCTCGGCCACCTCGCCGCCTTCGACCACCTCGCCGGTGACGCAGCCGACCGAGCCCACGAAGCCGTCGACGCCGTCCTCGACGCCGTCGAGCGTGCCGACCACGACCACTCAGCCGCCCGTGTCGTCCACGTCGGACGTTCCTCCGCCGCCGACGTCGAACGGCGAGAACCCGCCGCCACCGCCGCCTGCGGACCCCGGTACCGGGGAGACGCCCGGTTCCAGCGGGGCGACCCAGGGCGAGTCGCAGGGACAGCAAGGGCAGAACGGCAACTGAGCTTCGGCCAACTGAGACGCAGTGTGAACGGCCCCTGATCTTTCGAGGTCAGGGGCCGTTCACATCTTCAGGCGGTCACACGTCAGGTGGAATGTGATTGCCGGGCGCCCACCACTCGCCGCACCGCTTCCTGCCGGGTGCGGCGGATCACTCCGGGGTCGCGACGTCAGCGCGCAGACTCCGTGGCCGTCACGCCGTCCGCGTATCCCCGGCAGTACTCCCAGCTCACGTACGAGCCGGGATCCGGGTCGAAGGCGGGCTCGTGCGGGCGCATGCGGCCGTCGGCCAGGAGCTGTTCGAGTGAGGCTCGCAACAGTGCCCAGTCGTGGTAGTGGGGTTCCTGGCACTCGCCGCAGTCGACGACGATCCCGCGGACGCCGCGATGTTCTAGCAGGGCCTGGTAGACGGCGAGGTCGCTCAGGTCGCTGACCAGCTCTGCTCGTTCGTCTTCGTCCATCGGGGGATGGTCGTGGTCCGGCTCGCCGAGGGTGAGCGCGGGGTCCTCGGGGTCGCCCTCGAAGGGGTCTGGTGGCAACGCGTCGTGCGGCACGACCCCGCACGGTACCCGCCGTACCCCCACAGCCGTCCAGATACCATGGGCAGCACCGCCTCCGCCTGCGGAAACCTGACCAGTGGGCAGAGGGGCACACCGCACGACGGAAGGCATGTCACCCGCTATGACCAGCGAGCTCAACACTGCGCTGTCAGCCGAGGTCCCGCAGAAGTTCGCCATGCTGGGACTGACCTTCGACGACGTGCTCCTGCTGCCGGCCGAGTCCGACGTCGTTCCCAGTGGCGTCGACACGAGCACCAGGATCTCGCGCAACATCACCCTCAAGATTCCGCTGGCCAGCGCAGCGATGGACACGGTCACCGAGGCGCGGATGGCGATCTCGATGGCGCGTCAGGGCGGCATCGGCGTGCTGCACCGCAACCTGTCGATCGAGGACCAGGCCAGGCAGGCGGAGACTGTCAAGCGGTCCGAGGCCGGCATGGTCACCGACCCGGTCACGTGCTCGCCGGAGGCCACGCTGGCCGAGGTCGACGCGCTGTGTGCGCGCTACCGCATCTCCGGCGTGCCGGTGACCGACGCGAACAACAAGCTGGTGGGCATCATCACGAACCGCGACATGCGGTTCGAGCTCGACCACACGAAGAAGGTCAGCGAGGTCATGACCAAGGGCCCGCTGGTCACCGCGCAGGTCGGCGTGTCGGCCGACGCCGCGCTGGGCCTGCTGCGCCGCCACAAGGTCGAGAAGCTGCCGATCGTCGACGGTGACGGCAAGCTGCAGGGCCTGATCACGGTCAAGGACTTCGTCAAGACCGAGCAGTACCCGATGGCCACCAAGGACCCGGACGGCCGCCTGCTCTGCGCCGCCGCTGTGGGCGTGGGCGAGGACTCGTTCGTGCGCGCCATGACGCTCGCAGACGCCGGTGTGGACGTGCTGATGGTCGACACCGCGCACGGCCACTCGCGCGGTGTGCTGGAGATGGTCGCCCGCATCAAGAAGGAGCTCGGCGACTCGGCGGACGTCGTCGGCGGCAACGTCGCGACGCGCGCGGGTGCCCAGGCACTGGTCGACGCGGGCGCGGACGGCGTGAAGGTCGGTGTCGGCCCCGGCTCGATCTGCACCACGCGCGTCGTCGCCGGTGTCGGTGTGCCGCAGATCTCCGCGATCTACGAGGCCTCGCTGGCCTGCACCCCCGTCGGTGTGCCGGTGATCGGTGACGGCGGCATCCAGTACTCCGGCGACATCGCCAAGGCCATCGCGGCCGGCGCGTCCGCCGTGATGCTCGGTTCGCTGCTCGCGGGCACCCAGGAGGCGCCCGGCGACCTGATCCTGGTCAACGGCAAGCAGTTCAAGACCTACCGGGGCATGGGCTCGCTCGCGGCCATGCAGTCGCGCGGCGAGAACAAGTCGTTCTCCAAGGACCGCTACTTCCAGGACGACGTGCTCAACGAGGACAAGCTCGTCCCCGAGGGCATCGAGGGCCGCACGCCGTTCCGCGGCCCGCTGTCGCAGGTCGTGCACCAGCTCAACGGCGGTCTGCGCGCGGCGATGGGCTACACGGGCTCGCACACGATCGCCGAGCTGCAGAACCAGCAGCTCGTGCGGATCACGGCGGCAGGGCTCAAGGAGTCGCACCCGCACGACATCACGATGACCGTCGAGGCCCCGAACTACACCACCCGTTAGGGTGCTCCGGGCTGTTTGAAGGCCGTTCACAGAGTTTGGGAGAGGAACCACAGGTGCGCGATCTGGTCGAGATCGGCATGGGCCGGACCGCGAGGCGGGCCTACGAGCTGGACGACATCGAGATCATCCCGTCGCGTCGCACGAGGTCGTCCAAGGACGTCTCGACGACGTGGCAGATCGATGCCTACCGCTTCGACATCCCGCTGATCACCCACCCCACCGACGCGATCGTGTCGCCGGGTACGGCGGTCGCGGTCGGCGAGCTGGGCGGTCTCGGCGTGCTCAACGCCGAGGGCCTGTGGGCCCGGCACGGTGACGTGGACGAGGCACTGTTCCGCCTGGTCCAGGCCACTGAGGACAGCGACGACCCGGCCGCGGCCGTGAAGGTGCTGCAGGAGCTGCACGCCGCCCCGTTGCGGATGGACCTGATCGCCGAGGCGATCAAGCAGATCCGCGAGTCGGGCGTCACCGTCGCGGTCCGCGTCAGCCCGCAGCGCGCCGCGGAGCTCACCCCGGACCTGCTGGCCGCGGGCGTGGAGATCCTGGTCGTGCAGGGCACGATCATCTCGGCCGAGCACGTGTCGCGCGGCGGCGAGCCGCTGAACCTGAAGTCGTTCATCGCGGACCTCGACATCCCCGTGATCGCCGGCGGTGTCGGCGACTACCGCACGGCCATGCACCTGATGCGCACCGGCGCGGCCGGCGTGATCGTCGGCTACGGCTACACGCCGGGCGTCACCACCACCGACTCGGTGCTGGGCATCGGCGTGCCGATGGCCACCGCGATCGCCGACGCCGCGGCCGCGCGCCGCGACTACCTCGACGAGACCGGCGGCCGCTACGTGCACGTCATCGCCGACGGCGGCATCACGACCTCGGGCGACGTGGCGAAGTCCATCGCCTGCGGTGCCGACGCCGTGATGCTGGGCGAGCCCCTCGCCGCAGCGACCGAGGCACCGGGCCAGGGCCTGTACTGGACGGCCGCGTCCGCGCACCCGTCGGTCCCGCGCAGCCTGGTCGCCGAGGCCGTCGACCAGGAGCTCGACCTCCGCAAGCTGCTGTTCGGCCCGTCCGCGGACCCGCGCGGCGTGACGAACCTGTTCGGCGCGTTGAAGAGGGCCATGGCCAAGACCGGTTACTCCGACCTCAAGGAGTTCCAGAAGGTCGGTCTGACGATCCGCGGCTGAACCTGATCAGCCAGAAGGGTGCGCTCCGGTTAGGGCGCGCCCTTCTGCTTTGCTGGACCCGTGCCGCTAGTCGAGATCACCTACGCACCTGACGTCCCCCACAAAGTGCTGAAGGACCTCGCCGCGATACTCCCGCACGCGGTGTCCGTCGCCGTGGAATGCCCGGAGGAGCCCTACGACGGCAACCTCCAGCCAGGCGACGTCGAACTGCGCTTCCGCCCACGCGGCCCGTTCGACTCGAGCGGCATGTCCGTGGTGGTCGAGGTCCGCTCCAAGTGGTTCGAGAGCCGCGCCGCCAACCGCCAGGAACGCGTCGACGGCCTGTACGAGGCCGTGGAAGCGATCATCGGGTTCGGCGAGATCGGTGTCTACTTGAGCCTTCCGGTCGCGGCCTGGGCACAGAGATGATCTTGCAACCGTCCCATCCCTCCACACGTCCTGAAAGGCATGGACTTGGACTCCCTGTTCGGCGACAGCAACAACAGCAAGGATCTGGACACGATTGACGCGGACGCCGAGGTCCAGGACGTCGAAGAAACCGAAGAGCTCGAAGCCACCGACGAGATTGACGAGGCCGAGGTCGACGAGGCGCCCGAGGAGCACGGGATCGGCTGGAAGATCCTGGTTCTGTTCATCTGCGGTGGCCTGGTGATCACCGCGCTGGCGCTCGCCTTCATGGTCTGGGTCATCGAAGCTCTCGTTCTCTGACCTGACGGGGTGTCCGCGCGACGCCGTTCTCGTCTGTACACTTTTTCTGTATAGTTCGGTACATGGCCACTCTTCACGAGGCTCGCGAGCTGACCGTCACCGAGGCCGCCAAGCGCGGCGTCGCCGGTCTCGTCGCGGACGCCGAACAAGGCGGCCCGGTGATCGTCACGCGGCACGGTCACAGGGCCGCTGCCGTCGTTGCCATGAGTCACCTGAGTGAGATCGACGAAGCAGCGGCAGACCTGCGGGATCTTGCGCTCGTGCTGGCTCGGTCGGCGGTGGATTCAGGCCGCCGCACGTCCTTCGACGATGTGCTGGCTGCTTTCGGGCACACGCGTGAGTCGCTGTCAGCGGTGGAGGACGACGACTCGCTCGATGACTGAGGTCGTGTTCACCGACGCGGCGATCGACGACCTGCGTCGTCTTGGGCCGGATGTCGTGCCCAAGGTGCTCAAGAAGATCCAGATCCTGTTCGACAACCCGGAGGCGGGTCATCCGCTCGGCGGTGTGCTGACCGGCTTTCGCAAGCTGGTCGTGGGACGCAACCACTGGCGAGTCGTCTATCGGATCACCGCCGACGGTGCTGTCGAGGTCTGCGAAGTCTGGTGCGTGGGTGTGCGCTCGGACGCCGAGGTCTACGCCGAGGCGTCAGCGCGGGTCGCCGCGGTGGCGGACGAGAATTCGACGCTGGCCAGGCTGGCGGACGTGATCGGCAGGCTCGGACGACTCGCGGGGCACGTGACCGTCGAGGAGCCGGTGGTGCGCGAGCCGGTCCCGGACTGGCTGGCGCGGCGGCTCGTGCACACCGCGGGCGTGCCCGTCGAGCAGGTGGCGGCTCTGAGTCTCGAGCAGGCGGTCGACCTGTGGACCGCATTCATCAGCTCTGAACCGATCGGGGACTAGGCGTTACCGGAAGTAACGCCTACTCTCCGGTCCATGGGTGAACTCGCCGGTAACTTCGATGTCGTCATCGTCGGCTCCGGGTTCGGTGGCAGCGTGGCCGCGCTCCGCCTGACCGAGAAGGGCTACCGCGTCGCGGTGCTCGAAGCCGGCAGGAGGTTCGCCGACGACGAGTTCGCCAAGACCAGCTGGAACCTGCGCAAGTACCTGTGGGCCCCGCAGCTCAAGTGCTTCGGCATCCAGCGCATCCACCTCCTGCGCAACGTCATGGTGCTGGCCGGCGCGGGCGTCGGCGGGGGCAGCCTCGTCTACGCCAACACGCTGTACCGGCCGCTCAAGCCGTTCTACGAGGACCGGCAGTGGGCGCACATCACCGACTGGCAGGACGAGCTGGAGCCGTTCTACGACCAGGCGAGCCGGATGCTGGGGGTCGTCACGAACCCCACGACGACCCCGAGCGACGTCGTCATGCAGAAGGTCGCGAAGGACATGGGCGTCGAGGACAGCTACCACGCGACGCCCGTCGGCGTGTTCTTCGGTGAGCCCGGGAAGAAGGCCGACGACCCGTACTTCGGCGGCGCCGGGCCGGAACGCACCGGCTGCACCGAGTGCGGCAGCTGCATGTCGGGCTGCCGGGTCGGCGCCAAGAACACGCTGGTCAAGAACTACCTCTACCTGGCGGAGAAGCTCGGCGCGAAGGTCTTCCCGCTGACCACGGTCACCCAGATCAAGACCGACGGCCGCTGGACCGTCGAGACGAAGATGACCGGTGGCAAGGCGACGAAGACCTTCACCGCCGACCAGGTCGTCATCGCCGCCGGCACGTGGGGCACCCAGCAGCTCCTGCACAAAGCCAAGGCGACCACCCTGCCGAAGATCTCGGACAAGCTCGGCGAGCTGACCCGCACCAACTCCGAGTCGATCATCGGTGCCGCCAGGTACACGGTCGACCCGCAGAACGACTTCACCAAGGGCGTGGCGATCACCAGCTCCATCCACCCCGACGAGATCACGCACATCGAGCCGGTGCGGTACGGCAAGGGCAGCAATGCCATGGGGCTGCTGCAGACCCTCGCCACGGACGGCGCGATGAGCACCCCGCGGTGGCTGCAGTTCATCAAGCAGGCGATCAGGCATCCGTTGAGGCTGCTGAGGCTGCTCAGCGTGCACCGGTGGAGCGAGCGGACCGTGATCCTGCTGGTGATGCAGAGCCTCGACAACTCCATCACCACGTTCCTCAAGCGCGGCAAGCTCACCAGCAAGCAGGGGCACGGCGAGCCCAACCCGGCGTTCATCCCGGCGGGTCACGAGGCGAACCTGTTGGCCGCCAAGCACATCGACGGCATGGCGGGCGGCACGTGGGGTGAGCTGTTCAACATCCCGCTGACCGCGCACTTCATCGGCGGCTGTGCGATCGCGGCCGACGAGGAGAACGGCGTGATCGACCCGTACCACCGGGTCTTCAACTACCCCGGACTGTCCGTTGTGGACGGTGCGGCGATCAGTGCGAACCTCGGCGTGAACCCGAGCCTCACCATCGCCGCGCAGGCCGAGCGGGCGTTCTCGCTGTGGCCGAACAAGGGCGAACAGGACGAACGGCCGGAGCAGGGGCAGAAGTACAAGCGGGTCAACCCGGCGAAGCCGAAGAACCCGGCGGTTCCCGATCAAGCTCCAGCCGCATTGCGGTTGCCGATCGTGAAGGCGTCCTGACACGGTGGAGGCATGGCCAAAAAGCCGCCGAAGAAGCCGTTCGCGTCCAGCGCAGACCTCGCCCCGAAGGACGAGGTGTTCGTCGAGCTCGCCGACGGCGTCTACACCCTGACCGCCGAAGGCGACCCCAACGTGGGCGCGATCGAGGCCGAGGACTTCCTGATCTGCTTCGAAGCACGCGCCACCCCGGCGGCCGCACGACGGTGGCTCGCGCAGCTCAGAGAACACACGAACAAGCCCGTCCGGTACCTCGTCCTCAGCCACTACCACGCCGTCCGCACGCTCGGCGCCAGCGCGTTCGACGCCCAGGAGATCGTCACGCACGAGATGACGCGGGTGCTGATCGCCGAACGCGGGCAGCAGGACTGGGAGAGCGAGTTCGGCCGCATGCCGCGGCTCTTCGAGAACCCGGAGGAGATCCCCGGCCTGACCTGGCCGTCGCTCACGTTCTCCGACCGCATGACCATCCCGCTCGGCGAAGAGCGCGGCGACCTCGTGCTGCAGCACCTCGGGCGCGGGCACACGGCGGGCGACATCGTGGCGTGGCTGCCGCAGCAACGCATCCTCTTCGCCGGCGACCTGGTCGAGTCGCAGGCCGCGCTCTACACCGGTGACGCCTTCCACGACGAGTGGGCAACGTCCACTTTGGACGAGATCGAGGACCTCGGCGCGGAGGTCCTCGTCGGCGGACGCGGCAAGGTCGCCCGCGACCGCATCGAGGTCGAGGCCGCGATCAACCAGAGCAGGCACTTCCTCAACGAGCTGCGCCGCACGGTCGGCGGCGTCCACAGCGAGGGCGGCACGCTCAAGCAGGCCTTCGAGCTGGCCCACAGGACGCTGGAGCCCCGTTACGGGCGCTGGCCGATCTTCGAGCACTGCCTGCCGTTCGACGTGAAGCGCTACTGGGACGAGTGCGACGGCAAGGACTGGCCGGACATCTGGACGGCCGAACGCGACCGCGCGGTCTGGAACGCCCTGCAATGACCCCGGTGCTGGTCGTCGGTGCCGGACCTGTCGGGCTCACCGCGGCGCTGTTCCTCGCGAAAGCCGGCGTGCCGAGCGTGATCCTGGAGAAGGCCGAGCAACGAACCCGGCGAGGCAGCCGCTCGATCTGCGTCCAGCGCGATGTCCTGGAGATCCTCGAACGGGTCGGCGTCGGCCAGGCCGTCGCCGACGCGGGCGTCACCTGGTACACCGGCCGCACCTACTACCGCGACCGCGAGGTGCTGACCTTCACCTTCCCGGAGGCCAAGGGTTTCCCGCCGTTCGTGAACACCCCGCAGACCGTCGTCGAGCAGCTGCTGGAGGAACGCGTCCGGCAAGAACCGCTCATCGAGCTCCGCTACGGCCACGCCCTCGAAAGCCTGACCCAGGACGAGGACGGAGTGTCCACAAAGGATCTGAGGGCCACTCACTGCATCGCGGCCGACGGCGTGCACTCCAGGGTCCGCGAGCTGCTGGACATCCCGTTCGAGGGCTTCTCGTTCGACGACCGGTTCATCATCGCCGACGTCCGCGTCGACCTGGACTTCGAGGCACCGGAACGCCGTTTCTACTTCGACCCGCCCTGGAATCCGGGCCGTCAGGTTCTCCTGCACCCGCAACCGAAGGGCGTCTGGCGGATCGACTGGCAGGTCGCGGAAGACGTCGAGCTCACCGAAGAACACATCCGCGCGATCGTCGGCGACAAGCCGTACGAGGTGATCTGGCAGTCGACCTACCGCTTCCACCAGCGCCGCGCGAAGACGTTCAGGAAAGGCCGGATCCTGCTCGCCGGCGACGCCGCGCACGTGATGAGCCCGTTCGGCGCTAGGGGCCTGAACTCGGGGATCTGCGACGCCGACAACGCCGCGTGGAAGATCGCCGCCGACCGCAGAGGCGAGGCAGGCCCGCACCTCCTCGACTCCTACGACGTCGAACGCGGAGGCGCCGCCGACGAGAACCTCCGCATCACCGGCGACACCATGCGATTCCTGGTGCCGGGGAACGAAGAAGAGCGCGCACACAGGCAGAAAGCGCTCGAAACCGGTGAAGGCATCGACTCCGGCAAGCTCTTCACCCCCTTCTCCTACGAAAGCTCCCCGCTCACCACGGACGGCGGCGGGCTCATCCCGAACTCCCGCACCGCAGGTCCGGGCTTCACGACCGCGGACGGCCGGCTGATCAGACCGGATGGGCACGTTGCCGCACACCGTTGCGACGATCAGGTGAAACGGCGTGCCCTCGGCTGGTAGAGGCAACCTGCGTGCAAGGCGCGACGTTTTCTCTCCATGGGGGTAAACAGGCGAACGTTCTTGCAGGGGACCGCACTCGCTGTCGCGGGCTTGGGGATGGGCACCGCGACGGCCACCGCGGCCGACACCGACTGGACGAAGCTGCGCAAACGGCTCGGCAGCAGGCTCGTGCTGCCGCAGGACACCGGTTACGACCAGCTGCGGTTGCCCTACAACGAGATCTACTCGTACCGAAGGCCGGCCGCGATCGCGAAGTGCGTCAAACCGGAGGACGTGCAGGCGTGCCTCGACTTCGCCTCGCACGAACGCATTCCGGTCGCGGCCCGCAGCGGCCGGCACAGCTACGCGGGCTATTCGGTGCCCGACAACGGTCTCGTCGTCGAGTTGAGCGGGTTCGACGACGTGCAGGTGCACGGCACCAGGGTCCAGGCAGGCCCGGGAACCCGGCTCGACAACTTCTACGAGACCATCGGCGCCCAGGGTCGTTCGGTGCCGGCGGGTTCGTGCCGGTCGGTCGGCCTCGGTGGGCTCACCCTCGGCGGCGGCATCGGCGTGACGGCCCGCAAGTACGGCTTGACCTGCGACAACCTGGTCAGCGCCAAGATCGTCACGCCGGACGGCTGCCTGCACACCGTGTCCGAGCACCAGGAGCCCGACCTGTTCTGGGCACTGCGCGGCGGCGGTGGTGGCAACTTCGGCATCGTCACCTCGTTCACGTTCCGCAGCTTCCCAGCGCCGGACATCACGTTCTTCCAGCTGACGTACCCGGCGGGCATGACGGCGGAGCTCTTCGGAGCGTGGCACGACCTGTTCGACGACGCGCCCGACGAGCTCTGGGGCATCTGCGGAACGTCCGCGGGCACGCCGCCCACCACCAACGTCGTGGGCACCTACATCGGTCGCACCAAGGACCTCCTCGCGCTGCTCGACCGCCTGCCCAAACCGGCCGCGCGCGAGATCCGGGAGATGACCTACCTGGAGACCATGCGCTTCTTCGCGGGCGGGTACGAGACCGGCTTCCCGTTCGTCGCCTCGTCCCGCATGGCCTACGACCGCATCGACGGAACGAAGGTCGCCGAACTGCTCACCGGGCAGACCGAGTGCCGCATCCAGGTCGACTCGTTCGGCGGCGCGCTCGGCCGCCTCGCACCGGACGACACGGCGTTCCCGCACCGTGCCGCGAAGGCCAGCGTCCAGTGCTACGTCAACGTCGTCGGCGGCCGCACCGAGGCGGAGGGACGCCGGATCGTGGCGTCGTTGCGCGACGGGCTCGGCCTGGGCACCACCGGGTACGTGAACTACATCGACCCCGAGATGCCCGACTGGCCGACCGCCTACTACGGCCGCAACGTCGCACGACTCAAGAAGGTCAGGCGACGCTACGACCCGGACCGCGTGCTGGGGTTCGCCCAGGGGCTATAGCTGGATCCCCGTCAGAACGGTCACCCGTTCCTCGGTGAAGTCCTCCATCGCCGACCGGACGCCCTCGCGCCCGGTGCCCGAGCCCTTCACACCGCCGTAGGGCATCTGGTCGGCACGGTAGGACGGCACGTCACCGATGATCACACCACCGACCTCGAGCTCGGCCGCGGCCTCGAACGCCACCTGCACGTCACGGGTGAAGACCCCGGCCTGCAGCCCGTACTTGGTGTCGTTGGCCTGCGCGAACGCCTCGTCGACGCCGTCGGCGACCGAGACCACGAGCACCGGTCCGAAGATCTCCTCGGTCCAGAGCTTGGCGCTGAAGGGCACGTCGGCCACCACCGTGGGCTCGACGGTCGTCCCGGTCCGCTTGCCGCCGAGCAGCACGCGCGCGCCCGCGTCGGCGGCCATGTTGACCCACTCCTCGACGCGCCGCGCGTTGTCCTCGTCGATCAACGGACCGACCTCGACCTCGGGGTCGTGCGGGTCGCCGGTCTTCAACGCTTCCACCGCCGCCACGAGCTTCGGCACGAACTCGTCGGCCTTCGAGCGGTCCACGATCACCCGCTGCACCGCGATGCACGACTGCCCGGCCTGGTAGTTGCCGAACGTCGCGATGCGCTGCGCCGCGTGGTCCAGGTCCGTCCAGTCAGGACAGATGATCGCGGCGGCGTTGGAACCCAGCTCCATCACGACGTGCTTGCGCGGCGCGGCTTCCATCAGCGACCAGCCGACCTTCGTGGACCCGGTGAACGAGATGACCGGCAGCCGGTCGTCCTTCACGAGAGCGTCCATGTCCTTGCCGCGCACGGGAAGGATCGAGAACGCGCCTTCGGGCAGATCGGTCTCGGCCAGGATCTCGCCCAGCAGCAACGCCGAGAGCGGCGTGGCGGAGGCGGGCTTCACGATCACCGGCGCGCCCACCGCGAGCGCCGGGGCGACCTTGTGCGCCACCAGGTTCAGCGGGAAGTTGAACGGCGCCACCGCGAGCACGGGCCCGCGCGGCAAGTGCCGGACGATCGCCATCCGCCCGACGCCACCGGCCTCGGTGTCGAGCCGCTGCAGCCCACCGGTGAACCGCCGGGCCTCCTCCGCGGCGAACCGGAAGGTGTTGACCGCGCGGGAAACCTCGATCTCCGCCCACTTGAGCGGCTTGCCGTTCTCCGCGGTGATCGTCTCGGCGATCTCCTCCGCGCGTTCGGCCAGCGTCCGCGACACCTGCAGCAGCGCCTCGGCCCGCACGTGCGCGGGTGTTCGCCGGAACTCCTTCGCCACGGCCGCAGCGGCGGCCACCGCGCGTTCCACCTGATCTCTGCCCGGCACCGCCACCGACGCGACCTCGGTGCCGTCGAACGGGTGGAAGACCTCTAACGCCTGCTCGCCCTGCTCGGGGCGGCCGGCGACCCAGCACGGCCTGGGTTGCGGCGTGAACGCGTCCATGGGATCACGTTAAGCCCTATTGGCCTGCACGTACTCGATGAGTCCCAGGTAGTAGTCGTCGTGATGCTCGGCGCGTTGCTTCACGAACGCCGGGTGCTCGCGAATGGTGCGGATCATGTCCTCCAGTCGCATGAGGACATGTTCGTCCTCGTACGCATACCCATACGCGTCGCAGAACAGTTCGATGCGCCGTTTCCGGTCGTCCGGCAGCCCCAGGACGAACTGGATGATCGCCCAGCTGACGTCCCACCAGCGCGGACCCGGATGGGCGGAATCGAAGTCGAAGATGCCCACGGGGAGTCCGTCTCGATAGGTCGTGTTGTACGGCGCGAAGTCGCCGTGCAGCACCACCTCGACCGGTTCCCTGGCGTCGAACTGCCACCCGTCGCGCACGTCGGCCAGGTCGAGCGTCGCGTCGTGCAGCCGCCGCAGCATCAAGGCCGACTCGACCAGCGACGCGTCGTCGGAGGGGAACACGTGGCCAACGTCACCGGGCAGGTAGCTGAGCAGCTCGTGGTCGTCGTCGAGCGCCAGCGGAACCGGCGCGATCCCCAGCGGCGCCAAGTGCCGCAACAATTCGTGTACCCGCGGCGCCCACGGCCCAGCTGGCCTGCGCACCGCGTCACCCACCCTGAACACCTGGTTCAGCCCGCCACCGGTCAGCAGTTCACCGTCCACGCATGAGATCCTTGGCGACGTGTCCGACACCAGCAACCGCCCTGTTCTCGTCGTCGACTTCGGCGCCCAGTACGCGCAGCTGATCGCCCGCCGCGTGCGCGAGGCCCAGGTCTACTCCGAGGTCGTCCCGCACACCGCGACGGTGAGCGAGATCCTCGACCGCAACCCGCTGGCCATCGTGCTGTCCGGTGGCCCGTCGAGCGTCTACGAGGAGAACGCCCCGCAGGTCGACCCGAAGCTGTTCGAGACCGGCGTTCCGGTCTTCGGCATCTGCTACGGCTTCCAGGCGATGGCGCGCGCACTTGGCGGCGCAGTTGAACAGACCGGCACCCGCGAGTACGGCCGCACCGACCTCGGCGTCACGGGAGCGGGCGGCGCTCTGCACGAGGAGCTGCCGGGCAGCCACCCGGTGTGGATGAGCCACGGCGACGCCGTCACCAAGGCGCCCGAGGGCTTCACGGTCACCGCGACCAGCGAGGGCGCCCCGGTCGCCGCGTTCGAGGACACCGAACGCCGCTTCGCCGGTGTGCAGTACCACCCGGAGGTGCACCACTCGCCGCACGGCCAGGAGGTGCTGCGCCGGTTCCTGCACGACATCGCGGGCATCCGTCCGCAGTGGACGACCTCGTCCATCGTGGACGAGCAGGTCACCCGGATCCGCGAGCAGATCGGTGACGGCAGGGCGATCTGCGGCCTGTCCGGCGGCGTCGACTCCGCCGTGGCCGCGGCGCTCGTTCAGCGAGCCATCGGTGATCGCCTCACGTGCGTCTTCGTCGACCACGGTCTGCTGCGCTCCGGCGAGCGCGCTCAGGTCGAGCGCGACTACGTGGCCGCCACGGGCATCAACCTCGTGACCGTCGACGCGCGCGAGCGGTTCCTGAACGCTCTGGCCGGCGTCACGGACCCGGAGGAGAAGCGCAAGATCATCGGTCGTGAGTTCATCCGCGTGTTCGAGCAGGCCGAGCGCGACCTCAAGGCCGAGGGCGACTACGGCTTCCTGGTGCAGGGCACGCTCTACCCGGACGTCGTCGAGTCCGGCGGCGGCGCGGGCACCGCGAACATCAAGTCGCACCACAACGTCGGCGGCCTGCCGGACGACCTGCAGTTCGAGCTGGTCGAGCCGCTGCGCGCGCTGTTCAAGGACGAGGTCCGCCGCGTCGGCACCGAGCTGGGCCTGCCCGAGACGATCGTGCAGCGCCAGCCGTTCCCCGGCCCCGGCCTCGGCATCCGGATCATCGGCGAGGTCACCCAGGACCGCCTCGACACGCTGCGCCAGGCCGACGCCATCGCCCGTGAGGAGCTGACGGCCGCCGGGCTGGACCGCACCATCTGGCAGTGCCCGGTCGTGCTGCTCGCGGACGTCCGCAGCGTCGGCGTCCAGGGTGACGGCCGCACCTACGGCCACCCGATCGTGCTGCGCCCGGTGTCGTCCGAGGACGCGATGACCGCGGACTGGACGCGCCTGCCGTACGAGGTGCTGGAGCGGATCTCGACCCGGATCACCAACGAGGTGGCCGAGGTCAACCGCGTGGTCCTGGACGTGACGTCCAAGCCGCCGGGCACCATCGAGTGGGAATAGCGACATGAAGAAAGGCCCCCGGTTTCCCGGGGGCCTTTCTCATCAGTGGGACTTGCGTCTCAACGAGTTGGACAGCAGAACCAGTCCGACCACGATGGCCGTTCCTCCCAGCGCCCACCGGAAGTCGAACCAGAACGTCCCGTTGCTCAGCACGTAGGCCGCCATCAGCCCGCCGCCGATCCCGAACATCAGCCCCAGCGGGTCGATCCGCCTGCGCATCACCGGCCGTTGGTCAGTCACGGAGCACCTTCACCTCTCCGACGTTCGTGCGAACGTCCAGGTCGATCTTCAAGCCGCCCTCGCCGTTGTCGCCGAGGTCGGTGCCGTCGACCTGCACCGTGCTGCCCTCCGCCTGCTTGCCGAGGCAGGTGAGCTCACCGATGGACGACGCCTCGCAGTTGAACGTGACGTCGGCGTTCTTCGGCACCCGCACGACCAGCTCACCGAGGTCGGCTTGGACCACGGTCTTCACCGAACCGGAGTCCGGCAGCTGCCGGAGGTCGAGCTTCACGCTGCCGACGCTGATCTCGTACCTGTCGTCGACCTCGGCGACGGTCTTCGGCGTCGCGTTGACGTCGCCGAAGTCGGTAGGACCGTGGAAGCCCACCGCCGTCATCCCGAAGCCCACCACGGACAGCGGGATCAGCAGCCAGATCAGGCCACGGCCGGCGTCGACGAACGATCCGACCAGCAGACCGGCGGCCAGCACCGCGACCAGCAGGCCGATGATGTGCGGCGCGGTGAACCACGGCGTCCAGATCCCGGCGATCACGGACCCCGCGAGGACCATCGTCGCCACGCCCAGCGTCGTCGCGGCGACGCGCGGCCGGCGCGGACGAGGTGCCGGCGGCTGTGGTTTGGGCGTCGGTTCCGGCAGGTCCCAGGCGAACGGGGCGGCACCGAGTGGGTCCCAGGCAGGTGCGCCCGGCACCGTCGGCATGGGCGCGGGCTCGGCGACCGCCGCCGGCTCCAGGTGCCCGCGGTTCTTCTGCAGCAGGTAGATGCACGCGACCGAGGCGGCCAGCGTCACGACGACCTGGAACCCGCCGTTGCCGAACGTGAACCCGAGCGCCGGGAACATCAGGAGCCCCAGCAGCACGGTCTGCGCCTGCGACATGGAGCTGTGGCCCCTGTTGATCAGGGACTCCAGCGGCGACACCTGGTCGCCCTCCTCTGGGAGCAGCAGCCAGCCCGCCAGGTACATCGGCACACCGACGCCGCCCGACAACGCGAGTGCGACGAACGCGATCCGCACGATCACCGGGTCGATCCGGTAGCGCAGGGCGATCCCAGTGGCGACGCCGCCGAGCTTGCGTCCTGCGCGGGGCCGCACCGGACGGTGGGCCCAGAACTCTCTGAGCGTGTCCGCCACGCCCTGCATTGCCTTCTCAGTCCCGCTCACGACGACAAGGTTGCGCCGTCACGCCTGCAACCACATCAGGGACCAGCCCTGATTCACGGAACCGGGGTCATCCCTGATGAACAACTCGCCGGGACGTGTGACGATCGGATGGTGAGTGCACAGATCGAGCCGATGCGCCGTCGACGCACCGGCCGGGTGGTCGCGGGCGTCGCGAGCGGGCTGGCGGAACACCTCGGCGCACCTGTCTTCTGGGTGCGCGCGGTCTTCGCCGTGTTCGCCGCGCTGAGCGGCGTCGGGATCATCGCCTACGCGTTGCTGTGGATGTTCGTCCCGCAGTCGGCCGTGGCGGAACCGGAGACCGACAAGGACCGCAAGGAGTGGCAGCAGGCCGTCGGTCTCGCCGCTCTGGGCATCGGCGTCGCGGTCTTCACCGGGCTGATCGGCACCGGGGCGAGCGGCTGGATCACCGGCCCGATCGCGGTGGCACTCGTGGGCGCCGCGGTCGTGTGGCGTGAAGCGGACGAGGCACAACGGCGCCGGTGGCGGGACGGGGCGCTGGCGCAGGGGAAGACGGGGATCGTGCGGACGGTGGCGGGAGGGGCGCTGGTTCTGGCGGGTGTCGCCGCCTTCCTCGTCGCGAACGACTCCATGCAGAACCTCTCCACCGTCGTGCTCTCGGTGCTCGCCACGTTGATCGGCGTCGCGGTGCTGACCGTGCCGCTGTGGATGCGGCTGGTGCGCGACCTGGACGCCGAACGCAGGGCCCGCATCCGCACCGAGGAACGCGCGGAGATCGCGGCCCACCTGCACGACTCCGTGCTGCAAACGCTTGCGCTCATCCAGAAGCAGGCCGAGTCGTCCCGCGAGGTGAAGCGCCTGGCCCGCAGCCAGGAACGCGAGCTGCGCAGCTGGCTCTACGGCCGTGAGGTGGGCGAGCAGCCGACGACGATGAGCGTCGCCATCGCCCAGACGTGCGCGGAGGTCGAGGACGACTTCGCGATCGCCGTGTCCCAGGTCGTCGTCGGCGACTGCGACATCGAGGACGGGATGTTCGCGCTCATCCAGGCGTCGAAGGAGGCGATGGTCAACGCGGCCAAGCACGCGGGCGTCGGCGAGGTCAGCGTGTACGCCGAGATCGAGCCGGACAAGGTGACGGTGTTCGTGCGGGACCGGGGCAAGGGCTTCGACCCGGACACCGTTCCGGAGGACCGGCATGGCCTCGCGGGCAGCATCCGGGGGAGGATGGACCGGCACGGCGGTCAGGTGCGGTTGCGCACAGCACCCGGTGAGGGGACCGAGGTGCAGCTCGAGATGCCGAGGAAGACGGAGGCCAGGACGTGACTGTGAGGGTGTTCCTGGTGGACGACCACGCGTTGTTCCGCGCGGGGGTGCGGGCCGAGCTCGACACCATCACCGACGAGGTGGAGGTGGTCGGCGAGGCGGGCAGCGTCGGCGAGGCGGTGGCAGGCATCGCGCACCACAAGCCGGACGTGGTGCTGCTGGACGTGCACATGCCCGATGGCGGCGGCGCCGAGGTGCTGCGGCAGATCCGGACCAAGATCCCCGACGTCACGTTCCTCGCGCTGTCGGTGTCCGACGCCGCCGAGGACGTCATCAACGTGATCCGCGCCGGTGCCCGCGGCTATGTCACCAAGACGATCTCCAGTCAGGAGCTGGTCAAGGCGGTCGTGCGGGTGTCCGAGGGCGACGCGGTGTTCTCGCCGCGGCTGGCCGGGTTCGTGCTGGACGCGTTCGCCGACAGGCCGGGTGCCGCGCCGATCAGCGACCCCGAGCTCGACCTGCTGACGCCCCGCGAACGGGACGTCCTGCGGCTGCTCGCCCGCGGCTACGCTTACAAGGAGATCGCGTCCGAGCTGTTCATCAGCGTCAAGACGGTGGAGACGCACGTGTCGAGCGTCCTGCGGAAGACCCAGCTCTCCAACCGGTACGAGCTGTCCCGCTGGGCCACTGATCGCAGACTGGTCTGAGGGATATTGATCGAGAAGGTCGCTCGCGGCGCGACCGAGGTGCTCGCGCCGTGGGTCTGGGTGATTTTGCTGCCGTTCGCCGTGGCTGCTGCTACCGAGGGCATTTGGAAGACGCTGCTGTGGGGGTTCGTGGTCGCCGTGACGGCGTCCGTCATCCCGATGGCCGTCATCGTCCGTGGCGCGCGCAAGGGCAAGTGGGACGGCCACCACGTCACGAACCGCGAGGGACGGCTCGTTCCGCTGGTCACCGCGGGTGCGTCACTCGCCGCGGGCACGGTGATCATGGTCCTCGGCCACGCGCCTGCGAACATGCTGGCTCTGGCGGGCAGCATGTTCGCGTCGCTGATCGTCAGCATGGCGATCACGTTCGGGCTGAAGTGGAAGATCTCGCTGCACGCGGGAGTCGCGTGGGCCGCCGTCGTCACGATGGCCATCGTCTACGGGCCGTGGATGCTCCTGATCGCGCTGCCGGCCGCGTTGGTGGCGTGGTCGCGCGTCGAACTGGGTGACCACACCACGGCACAGGTGCTCGCGGGCACGGCGATGGGCGTGATCGTGGGCGGCGGCAGCTTCTGGCTGCTCAGCCTTTCTGTGTGAGGCTGGCGATCTTCATCTCTCCGTTGACCGCGGCGACCGAGACCTCGACGTGGATGGTCGCCTGCTTGCCCACGTCCGTCACCAGGGCGAGGTCCAGGGGGACGATCCAGTTGGGGCCGTCCGAGTGGACCAGGGTGGTCATGATGGTGCACTGGGCCGAGACGTAGCCCTTCCACCGCTTCACGAAGTCGGCCTGCGGCTCCCGCGACCGGTCGTCGAAGTTCTGCCACGCCGCGGTGGGGTTGCCCGGCAGCTGGTCGTAGTGCCCCCTGACGAACGCGACGGCTTCGTCGGCCGAGAAGGAGCGGGGCTTGTCCTGCACCGGGGGGAAGCTGCCCTGGTTGGTCGGTGTGCCGAGGCTGCCGTTCCAGTACGCCGCCGCCGCGCCACCGCCGATCGCGAGCACCGCGATGATCGAGAGGATCACCAGCATCCTGCGGTTCGGCGGCTTGAGCCTGCGCGGTGCGGGGATGGGCAGCGGCTGGGACGGCTGCGGTTCGGCGGCCAGCAGGTCGGCGGCCTCCTGCGCGGTCGGCCGGTCCTTGGGGTCCACGGACAGCAGGCGGTTCAGCAACGGCGTGAGCTCGCCCGCGTTCTTGGGATCGCGCAGCTGCCCGCTCGCGGCCCGGTAGATGAGCCCGAAGCTGTTGTCGCTGGGCCCGAAGATCGACTCGCCCTCGATCGCCGTGTAGATCGTGGCGCCCAGCGAGAACACGTCCGACGCCGCGTCGGGTTGCTCGCCACGTGCCACCTCGGGTGCGAGGTAGGCGGGAGTGCCCGCGATCATGCCTGTGTCGGTCAGCGTGCCGTCACCGGTGGACTTGGCGATGCCGAAGTCGGTGATCTTGACGGTGCCGTCGTGCCCGATCAGGACGTTGCCGGGCTTGATGTCGCGGTGGACGATGCCCGCCGCGTGCGCCGCGGCCAGTGCCGACGCGACCTTCGCCCCGATGCTCGCGGCCTGGGCCGGCTTCATCGGCCCCCGCTCGGCGATGAGCGCCGAGAGGCTGTGGGACGGCAGGTACTCCATGACGATCCACGGCTCTTCGACGTCGTTGCCGACGACGTCGAACACCGCGATCGCGTGCGGGTGGTGCAGCCGGGCGGCGTTGCGCGCCTCGCGCATGGCCCGCTGGTGGTCGCCGGTGACGAGCTGCTTGACCGCGACCTCGCGTGCCAGCACCTCGTCCCGCGCCCGCCAGACCACCCCCATCGCTCCGCTGCCGACGCGCTCGATCAGCGTGTAGCGGCCCCCGATGGTGGTTGTCACACCACGAGACTAATCAATCACCGAGACCGACATTCGCCGATCGCGCTCACGAGGTGGCGCAAATCGCTCAGACACGAAGGTGTGAACCCGCTGGCGCCCCCGCCGACTTTTAAACTACCTTGCAACTATGTCCACCGCAGCGTCTGAGATCAATTTCAGCGAGCTGTCCAACAAGCCGGCCGACTCCGTGCGCAAACTGCAGGCCGCGCCTGATCAGACCCTGCTCGTGCGCCGTCGTGGCGACGAGGAGGACCTGGTGCTGACGACGGCCGGCAGGGCGCAGGAGGTGCGCGAGGTCGTCTCGTTCACCACCGCGTTGTTCGTGGCGCTGCTCCAGCACAGCAAGGAGGCAAGTCGCTTGATCGCCGAACTGATGCCCTCGGTGTTCCCCTGGGTGAGATTCCTGCCAGATGACGACAAGGAGTTGTTCGCCGTCGAGATCGTCGAGACGCTCAACGCCGCGAACTCTCTCGGCACTCCGGCACCCGTCATCCAGCTGATCACGCAGTGGAAGCACACGGCCGAGGTCTGGGCTGACCCACGCCTGGTCGAGATCCTCACTCGCGAACAGTCCGATGACGACGATGAGGACTTCGGTGAAGTTCGCGAGCCGGGGGTGTCCACCCAGTGAGCCCGAAGAAGAACGATCCAGTCGCTCCGCCGACGATTGGCGAGGAGTGGCACGTCCGTTACGGCGTCACCGACGCCGTGGGTGGGTGGCAAGAGCTCGAGAACCGGGCCGCGAACAACCTGCGCGCCGCCTGGGAGACCATGCGTCACAGGCCAGGGGCTGGAAACCCGACAGGTCGTCATCATCCGCTTGGCGGTCGGTTGGCTACCGCCGTTCGTAGCGGGCGGGTCATGCCGCGTTGGCAGATCGAGGTCACCGGCGGCGACCGCCTCTGGTACCTGCTCGACGTCGAGAAACGCGCAGTGTGGGTCGACTACGCCGGTGCACACCCCAAAGTGACCGAGTAGCGAGCGTCCTGTCGTCGCTGCCCGCGACGTCGAACACCGCATGTGTCCCTCTGATCGGCACCAGACCGGTGGGGACACGTGCCTGGTGAGCCGAACATCGTTTCCGCGGTTCTCTCGTCGTCGCTGCCCACGACGACGAACACCGCGCGTGGTCTCCGGTGACGAGCTGCCGCACAACGCCGGCACCTCGGCCCGCGCCCGTCAGACCACCTGAGACACGCGAGCGACTAGTCGATCGTCGACACGAGCTTCTGCAGCTCGCGCTCGAAGTCGATCCACAGGTCCTCCTCGCCCGGCTGGACGACGTCGTAGGAGCTGTCCAGGAACGCCGCCACGTCCTCGGCGACCGCGCTGAGGATGGCGAACCCGGTCGGCGCGTTCAGCTCGACCAGGACGCGCTCCGGGTCGTCGGACGCGGGACGCACCAGGATGTCGCCCTCACCGGACGGCGTCAGCAGGCCGTCGGCGAGCAGGTCCCGGGCGAACATCCACTCCACGCGGCCGGTGCCGGTGTGGAACACGACGGCGACCGCGTAGGGGTCCTCCGGGTCGTATACGAGTTCTGCCTCGACCGGCGCGGGAGCCGCGCCGGGTGCCAGCAGTTGGAAAGTCGTCCGGGTGGTGACCTTCAGGTTCTCGTTGTTCATGTCGATGTCCTTCCCAGGCTGGTCTCCATGTCCGCTCACAAAGAGGAGACGGCCAACCAGCCTGTTAAGGACGCGATTCGTCTCGGAACCATCCTATTGGGGGAGACGTGCGTCTCACCGTTCAGCGTTTGACCAGGTCGCGTGTCTCGTTTGGTGAGACGTTCTGACCTGCCGGGACGGGCTGCTTCCGGGTCAGTGCGACGCCCAGGAGCACCACGAGCATGCCGGCGACGACCCTTGCGTTGAGTTGCTCCCCGAGAAAGATCGCTCCAAGGAGTACCGAAACCACAGGCAGCAGGTAACCAACCGTAGTTGCGGTGGTGGCGCCCTCGTCTGCGATGACGCGGTAGTTGAGGATGAACGCGACGCCGGTGCCGAAGACGCCCAGCACGATCACGGCGGCGACGCCGACCCAGTGCAGGTGCAGTGGCTGCAGGCCGCCGAACGGCGTGGCCAGGATCAGCAGGCCCATCGCGGTGGTCAGCTGCATGGCGGCGAGCTGCGTGGAGGTCGCGCCGGTGTTGACCAGGTAGCGGCCCGCGTAGGTGTAGCCGATGGCGTAGCTCGCGGCGCCCAGGAGGCACAGCACCGCGCCCCAGCTGGCGATGCTGTTGGCCTGCTGCCACGGCGCGAAGATCAGCAGCACGCCCGCGAAGCCGAGTCCGAGGCCGAGCATGCGCACGATGTTGCTGATCTTCTCGGTGCCCAGCACGAGCCCGATGGTCAGGGCGAACAGCGGCGTCGTGGAGTTGAGCACCCCGGAGACACCGGAGTCGACGGTCTGGCCGCCGAACGCGAAGAGCGTGAACGGGATCGCACTGCCGAACGTGGCCACGAACAGCATGTGACCCCAGATCTTGCGGCCGCGGGGCAGCGACATCCTCGCCGTGGCGAGCACCACGAACAGCACGAGCGCCCCGAAGAACGTCCGCACGAGCGAGATCTGCAGGGGAGCGAGGCTCCCGAGCGCGAGCTTCATCCACAGGAAGCTTGATCCCCACAGCAGGGCGAGCACACCCATCCTGATCAACGTTCCGCGTTGGTTCACACGTCAACCATGCGTGCTCGAACCCGTAATTACAATTTAATTGTTGTGCACAACCGTTAAGCAGCGCTGTACAGTCAGAGCATGCTGGACGTGCGACGCATGCAGGTGCTCAGGGCGGTCGTGACCACCGGTTCCATCACCGCGGCCGCGACGAACCTCGGCTACACCCCGTCCGCCATCTCGCAGCAGGTCGCGGGCCTGGAGAAGCAGGCAGGTCTGCCGTTGCTGGAGCGCGTCGGCAGGGGCATCCGGCCGACCGCCGCCGGACGGCTGCTCACCGAGCACGCCGGCCGCCTCGCCGACCAGCTCGCCGAGGCCGAGAGCGCCCTCGCGGCGTTGCGCAACGGCTGCGCGGGCATTCTGCGCGTCCGCTACTTCGCCACGGCCGGCGCTGCTCTCGTGCCGCCCGCCGTCGCCACCTTCCGCGCCGAACGCGCCGGTGTCGAGCTCGACCTGAAGCTCACCGAGCCCAAGGATCCGTTCGAGGAACTGGCCGCGGGCCGCGCCGACGTCGCGATCACCGTCCTGGAGCCCGACGAGCCCGCGCCCCTGGGCATGGTCGCGCGGCACCTGCTCGCCGACCCGTTCTTCGCTGTCCTGCCGCGCGGTCACGCCCTGTCCCGCAAGCGCGTGATCGAGCTCGCCGAGCTGAGTGACGAACCCTGGATCGACTCGGACTGCAGTGCCGCCGGCCCGTGCTCGAACCTCGTGAAGAACGCGTGCGCGGGCGCCGGGTTCTCACCGAAGGTCGCCGTGGAAAGCGACGACTACGCCACCGCGCAGGGATTCGTGGCAGCCGGGCTCGGCGTCACGGTCATTCCCCGGCTCGGGCTCGGATATACACACCCCGGCGTTGTTCTCCGCAAGGTGCGCAATCCCGAACTGGTGCGGCACATTCACGTCGTCTACCGCGAGGAGGCCTCGTGGAATCCCGCCGTGCTGGCCCTGGCGGAAGCGCTGGAGAAGGCCGCGAAGGCCTCCTAGCCAGCTATCCGGCGGCCGGGCCGAGTGACTTGTCGGTGTGCAGCAGGAAGTTCGGGCTGGCCCACTGGAACGAGATACCGCGCTTCTCGGTGACCTTGCCGCCGGTCTTCTTCGTGTACTCGACGGTCACTTCCCAGTAGTACTCCGAGACCTCGTTCGCGTTGACGATCTTGGCCTGCTTGACGTCCGACCAGACGGTCTGGAATCCGCCGTAACCGCCGGGGTAGCTGCCCTGGAAATTGGCGTTGCCCATCTTCCAGGCTTCTTCGGGATTCGTGGGCGCCATGCCGAAGTAGTCGTTCAGAAAGCTGCGCATGTCGTCGGGGGTGGGCTGGCTCGTCCACTGACCGGCCTTGCCGGCCGACTTCTGCGGCGTCGACGACTTCGTGCTGCCCTCGGTCTGCTGGACCTGCGTGTTGCCGCCCGCGTTGTTGTTGCTGCCGCCCTTGTCGTCCTTGTTCGAGATGATGCTCGCGAACATGATGCCGATCACCGCCGCCGCCACGATGGCGAGCGCGGTGTAGACGGTCGACTTCTTGCTCTTCGACGACAACGGCAGCGCCGACGGCTTCGGCCGCTGCGAGTACTGGGGCGCGGCGGCCGGCCGGTGGTTCGACGGCGGCTGCTGCTGCGTCGGCACGGCGCGCGGGGGCGTGTGCAGGTCGACGCGGGTGGCGGACGGGTGCGGCGGCTGCTGGGGCGTGAGGGCCCGCGTGGCGGCCTGCTGCTGCGGCTGCTGAATCGGGGCACCGCGCCACGACGGCGGGTGCGTCGGGGCCACCACGGCGGGCGTGAAGGCCGCGGCGGCCTGGCCGTTCGCGACGGCGGCGAGCGCGTCGCGGGCCTCGGCCATGGTCGGGCGGTCTTCGGGCTCGGCTCGCAGCAGGCGCATCAGCAGCGCGGTCATCGGACCGGCGTTGCGCGGCGGGTCGACCTTGCCGGACGCCACCTTGTGCAGCAGCGCGATGGTGTTCTCGCTCAGGCCGAACGGCGGCGTGCCCTCGATCGCGGCGTACAGCGTCGAGCCGAGGGAGAACACGTCGGACGGCGAACCGGGGTCGTACCCCTTGGCGACCTCGGGAGCGAGGTAGGCGGGGGTGCCGGCGAGCATGCCCGTCGCGGTCACGGTGACGTCACCGGTCGCGCGGGAGATGCCGAAGTCGGTGATCTTGACCGTGCCGTCGTCGCCGAGAAGGATGTTGCCCGGCTTGATGTCGCGGTGCACGATGCCGGCGTTGTGCGCGGCGGCCAGCGCCGAGGCGACCTGCATGCCGATCGACGCCACGTCGCGCGGCGGGAGCGTGCCGCGTTCGGAGAGCACCGCGGACAGGCTCTTGGACGGCAGGTACTCCATGATCAGCCACGGCTGGCTGTCGTCCTCGGCCACGTCGTAGACGGCGACCGCGTGCGGGTGCTGAAGGCGCGCGGCGATGCGGCCCTCGCGCATGGCACGTCTCTTCGCCTCGTCCGTGTCGGCTTCGGCGAGTCCGGGCTGCAGGAGAAGTTGCTTGACCGCGACGGTGCGGTGCAGTCGTTCGTCGTGTGCGGTCCAGACGACGCCCATGGCGCCACTACCGATCCGCTGGCTCAATCGGTAGCGACCAGCGACCAATCGGCCATCGTCGGTCACAGTTGCTCCCCGCTGTGCGGTCACTTAGCTCTCTGTTCAACGGCTCGTCACACCTTCGGGTTCAGATCACCCAACGGTGCGGGTACCCACCTTACGAGATTTCTACGACGTAACTGCGCTTAGCCCGGTCAGCTCGTCGTCACTACCGAGCTCGGTGGCGGCGACGACGGAGGCTTCGTTGTGGTCGTCGTCGGTGGCGGCGTCGTAGTTGTCGTCGTTGTGGTGGTCGTAGTTGTAGTCGTCGTAGTGCTAGACGTCGTTTCGCGCGTTGTCGTTGCCTCGGGCGTGGTCGTCGTCACCTCGGTGGTCGAGGTGGTCGGCTGAACCACTGAAGAGGACGTCACCGGCGGTACCGACGACGGCTCCTTGTCCTTGTTGAACACGCCCAGCGCGACCATCAGACCACCGATGACCAGCAGCAAGGCCAGAACCACCGCCGCGATCACCAACGGCCGGTTGTCCTGCTGCTTGCCCACGGGCGCCATCGGCGGCGCCGTGCGAGGAGGTGCGGTGGTCCGCGCCACCGGACGAACCACGCGCGTCCGGTCCGGCTCGATCATTGTCGTCGGATCTGGTCCGGCGACAGCGGGCAGGCCGCTGAAAGACGGCGCGCGCCCGTTCGCGACCGCCGTCAGCAACTCGCGCGCCTGCGTCATCGTCGGCCGGTCGTCCTGCTCGTAGTTCAGCAGGTAGAGCAGCGTGTCGGCGAGCGGGTGGTCGACGGTCGGCGGGTTGATTCGCCCGGCCGCGACGGCGTGCAGAACACCGAGAGTGTTCTCGCTCACTCCGTAGGGCGGTTCGCCCTCCATCGCGGCGAACAGCGTCGAACCGAGCGAGTAGACGTCGGAGGCCGGCGTCGGGTCCTGGCCCCGCGCGATCTCCGGCGCGAGGTAGGCGGGAGTGCCGGCGATCAGGCCGGTCTTGGTGACCGTGATGTCGTCGGACGCCCGCGAGATGCCGAAGTCGGTGATCTTGACGACGCCGTTCTCGGCGATCAGCACGTTGCCGGGCTTGATGTCGCGGTGCACGATGCCCGCCGCGTGGGCCGCGGCCAATGCCGCCGCGCACTGGGCGCCGATGCTGGCGACCTCGATCGGGTCCATCGGCCCGCCCTCGGCCAGCGCGTCGGCGAGGCTGTAGGACGGCAGGTACTCCATGACCAGGCACGGGACGCCGTCTTCCTCGACGACGTCGTACACGGCGATGGCGTTCGGGTGGTGCAGCTTGGCGGCGATGCGGCCCTCGCGCATGGCGCGCTGGATTGCCTCGTCCTGCTCGGCTTCGTCCAGGCCAGGGGCCAGGAGCAGCTGCTTGATCGCTACTTCGCGGCCCAGCCGTTCGTCGTGGGCACGCCAGACGATGCCCATCGCGCCGGAGCCGATGCGGTCGAGAAAGCGGTAGCGGTCGGCGATCAGACGGCCGTCCGAGGTGTCGGACGTCGTCACAAGACCACCTCGGGGGTGCAACACAGCGGAACTGCGGCTGCGGCAGCAGATCCCACGCTCGTGCTCCTCGTGCGGTAGTCAGCGGTCGTCCGGAATGCCCGCACAGGGTACCCCTGTCGTGGGCGGCTGCTGAGCTACCGGGTTGTGCGTCACTTCACGGGTGCGAAGAAGTCGAACCCTCCGACGGTGTCGCCCACGGTGTTGAGCACCGGGTCGAGGAGCCCGAGGTCCACGCTGACGTCGACCGGGTTGGACGGCGTGGGCAGCGGGTTCGAGGCCGGCGGGGTGCTGCTGCTCGGCGGGTTCGCGGACGAGCTCGGCGGCGGAGGAGGCGTCTCGCTCGACGGCGGCGTGCTCGGCTGGCTGGTCTCCGACGACGGCGTGGTCGTGGTCGGCGCCTGCGTCGTGGAGGTGGGCTGCTGCGTCGGCTGCTGGGTCGGCGTCTGCTGCGCCGGCTTCTGCGGCTGCTGGGTCTGGACGTACGGGGCGACGCGCGTCTTGGCCTGCTCCGTCGTCGGGTCGGCCGACGGGGTCTCGGTGGCGTCTTCCTGCTGCGTCTTGTTCGACGGCAGCTTCACGACGCCCTCGGTGCCGGCGCTCGCGCCACGGGCCTGGGCGCGCTCGTCGAACCGCACCTCGGCGAGCGGGCGCTCGTCGGTCGGGGACAGCCACGAGGAGGCCGCGAAGGCCACGGAACCGCACAGGACCACGCCACCGCTGGCCGCGACGGCGAGCTTGCCGACGGTGAACCCGCCGCGCTGCGTGTCGTCGGCACGGCCTTCACGGCGCAACAGCTCCGTGATGTGCAGCTCCTTCATGGGCTGCTTCTTGGGCTTGCTGCCCGGTGCCCTCACCGACTTGAACTTGATCGTCGGCTCGAACGCCTCAGGGGTGATGTCGTCGGTGATCACCGGGATCTCGACGGTCTCCGCCTCGCGGCGGGCGATCAGTTCGGCGACGGACAGCTGGCCGGTCGATTCAGCCGAACCGTTCAGCCGCCGACGATGGTCCTCAATCGACACCGCTCGTTCACCCTTCCAAGTTCGCGTTCGCGCACTGGCGGGAACATGGATACCGAATCGTGACCCGAGATGTAACCCCTTCGGGGGAATTTTCACGGTCGAAACCCGGTTTTCGCGACGAGCGGTCACCGTTCGACTGCGAACGGCGAGGCCAGTTGGGTGCGGCCTAACTCCTCTGCGCCGAAAGGACCTCGGTGCCGACGATCCGCGGCTGGGTCGTGTCGGTGAGCCAGAAGAGCTGTTCGATGCGCAGCCAGCTGCCGTCGAGCTCCTGCATCGAGACGACCGCGAGCACCGAGCCGTCCGGCCGGACCGACGTCTGGTCGACGTTGACGGTCTTGATCATCCCCCAGGACTCGACGAACTCCTTGGGGTTGGCGCCGACGAGGTCCGGCGACAGCAGCTTGGTCGCCGCGTTGGGCTTGGTCGTGAGCAGCTCGTAGAACCTCCGCACCACGTCCACCTGCGGCTGAGGGCCGACCGAGACCTCGGGTGTGGTCGGTTCGGGCGTCTCCAGGAGCAGTGCGGGCGGCTGCGGCAGCGGGGTGTCCGCGGCGGTCTGCAGCGGCGTGTGCTCGTTCGGCAGTTGGGCCGACAGGACGTCGGGCCGCAACGCGCTCGAGCCGGACAGCGCGACGGGACGTTCGGTGACCGGGATGCCGGTGTTCGCGGGCCGCTTGCCCGCGAGGATCGCGGCGCCCGCGACGGCGCTGACCAGCACGATCGCGCCGGTCAGCAGGCCCGCGGCCTTGGCGACGCGGCTCTTGCGGTTGCGCCGGCGGCGGCCGGAGACGACCGGGATCACCGCCGTGGTCGCGGTCATGTTCTCGGTGGGACCGAGCAGTGATGTGACGAGAGCGTCGGTGGCGGCTTCCTCGTTCGACGGGATGCGCATCGGGCTCGGCTGCTGGTTGATCAGCTCGGCCACGCTGATCGATCCGGCGCGGGTGTGCCTCCGGCCGGTCGTCGCGGGACGCTGCACTGGTCTCGTCCTCCGTACTGTCCGTGGTCACCAGAAGACGTACCGTGGCCACGCGTGACGACGCCAGCATCTGGATGGACTTCATCCGTCCGTGGCGTTCAGCGGTGCTCGGGATTCGCTCGATGGTGCTACGTATTACTTTCGGTAACTCGGGCGGTGACCTTTAGCCACCTCAGCCGCCGAGCTTCAACCGTTCGCCGTTGATCAGCGGCAGGTCGCCGAGCGTGAAGCTCAGCTCGCGCTTCTCGGTGCTGACCGAGCCGTCCTTCTTCGTCACCTGCAGCAGGCTGACGGTGAGGCCCTTGCTCGGGTCGACGGCGATCTCCTTGACCTCGATCAGCGAGATGTCGGCGAGCCGGCCCTCCAGCAGCGCGCCGGCGTTCGAGCGCACGGTGTCCGTGGTCATGGCGAGCGCGGTGTCCGCGTTCGTCGCCATCTCGCGGTAGAAGTGCTCGGTCTGCTGGGCGATCTTGGAACCGTCGACGACCGGCGCCTGGGCGACCGGCACCGTCGTGATGACGGGCGGCGCGAGCCCGGACGGCTTGGTGCTGGTGGCCGGACCCTGGCCGCTGGCCGGAGCGCTGGATCCGGTACCCGGCACCGCGGCGCCCCTGCCGGTGTTCGCGGCGGACGGCTTGGTGCCCGTGGCCGAGGGGCTCGTGCCCGCGGTGGGCAGCGTGGCGATCTGCGGCACGTCCGACGGGTAGCCGGGCAGGCCGACCGTCTCGACCGCGCCGCCACCGCCGACCAGCTTGGCCGCGGCGACGCTCAGCCCGACCAGCACGAGCACCGACGAGACGACGGCGAACCAGGCCGCGCGCTTCCACGTGCGCGGCGGCGTGACCGAGGCGGGCACCAGGCCGATGTTGAACTTCCGCAGCCCGTCGGTGTCCTGCAGCGGGTCGATCTGGCGGCGGCGGGGCAGCGGGATGCGGTCGCCACCGACGACGGGGCGCGGCTGCGTGTGCTCAGGCTCCGCGACACCGTCGTTGAGACGATGTTTGCCCGTCAGTTCGTCCATCCCCGACACCCCTCTGCGACGCAATCAGAGTAGGGCCGTTCAGACGTACCGAACCAACCAAAAGGGGGTGTTCAGGACGAGTGACACACGATCGTGTGGTTTTCCTAGCGGGGAGGGAGTTGCGCTTGACCGCTGTTCAACTGCTTGTGCGTCTTCTGCACGCCGTTGAGGGCGGCCAGACCGCTGCCGCCCGCGATGATCGCGCCGATCACGTCGGCGCTCAGCGACTCGCCGTTGGTGATCAGCAGACCGATCACCGCGCCCAGCGTCGTGATGATCGCGGTCTTCCAGCGGCTGCGGACGAACTGCGAGACAGGTGCTCCGGCGAGGCCCTTCTTGTTGGCGGCCGAGCCGAGCAAGCCGAGGTATGCGTCGTGCGCCAAGGCGGCGAGCAGGCCGGCGATGGCGATCAGTGCGGCGATGAGGCCCATGCCTCCAGTGTGCCTCCAGATTTTTCCGGTGGACCATCCGTGATCGCCCTGATATCCGATTCGGGTGGACATGTTCTGGCACGACGACTGCCTCGAGCACGACGCCGGTGAGGGCCTGTGGGAGCTGCCGGGCTCCTGGCCGTGGCTGGACGTCGCCGAACCGCACCCGGAGAACGCCGCGCGGCTGCGCACGTTCCGGCACGCGCTGAGGCACGGTCCGGTGGCTTCCCACCTGACGTGGAACGAGGGGCGGCACGCGTCCGTTGACGAGCTTCTGCGCGTGCACACGGCGGGGTACCTCGACTCGTTGCGTGTCACCGAGCGTGTGGCGCTGGAAGTGAACACGATCGTGGGACCAGAAACGTGGCGTGCGGTGTGTGCGGCGGCGGGAACGTCGCTGGCAGCACTGGAGTCCGGCGCACCGCTGGCCTACGCGCTCGTCCGGCCGCCCGGTCACCACGCGCAGCCGGACATGGCCGACGGCTACTGCTTCGTGAACAACGCGGCGCTGGTGGCGGAAACCGCGCGGCGCCAAGGGATGCGGGTCGCCGTGCTGGACTGGGACGTGCACCACGGCAACGGCACGCAGGAGGTGTTCCACGACCGTGCGGACGTGCTGACCATCTCGGTGCACATGCGGCACGGCTCGTGGGGACCCAACCACCCTCAGACGGGCGCGCCGTCGGAGGTAGGCGCTGACGGCCGGAACGTGAACATCGAGCTGTCACTGGGTGCGGGTGACACGGCGTACTTGCGCGCGCTCGACGAGATCGCTTTCCCACTGCTGCGTGAGTTCGCACCGGACCTGCTGATGTGCGCGTCCGGGTTCGACGGATCCGCGTTCGACCCCAACGGCCGCCACAACATCACCGCATCGGGTTACCGCGAGATCGGGCGCCGGGTGGCGTCGTTCGGAACTCGGGTCGTGCTCACCCAGGAGGGCGGCTACCTGCGCGGGTACTCCGCGCTGTGCCTGCACTCGCTGGTGGAGGGCTTGCTGCGGCTGCCGGAACCGTTGCTGGAAGATCCGCTGGCCTACGTGCCGGACGACTCCCAGCTCGTGGACGCGGACTTCGAGCACGTTCTGGCCGCCCTGAAGCCTTTTTGGCCCGGCGTCCTGTGACGCCGGGCCGGGCTCGGTCTACCTGCCGAGCGGGCCGCGGCCCATCTTGAGCAGGATCATCGCGAGGTCCTTGCCCTCGGAGCCGAGCGGCTTGTAGCGGTTGAGCACGTCGATCTCGCGGTTGTGCACGATCTTCGTGCCACCGGCGGCCATGCGTGCGGCTCCGATGATCTTGGAGACCTCGACGCGGCGTTGCACGAGGCGCAGTATCTCCGCGTCCAGGTGGTCGATCTCCTGGCGCAGCTCGTTGATGTCGGGCTCAGTGCTGGTGTCCATCGTGGTGACCTCTCGACTCTGCGAGTCCTGGCCCGGAAGCGAACGAAGCCCCGGGGTCCGAGGACTCCGGGGCTTCGTGGTGGCTTGTTCAGCGCTAGGCGACCACGGGAGCCGGAGTCCGGATCCCGTAGAAAAACTCGAAGAACGTCGCGCGCATGGATTCAGTGTTGCACAGAACCTCGGGTGGTCGCCAAGTCGTTGCGGTGGGGGCGCTCACCAGGTGGGACGCCCGATCAGGACACCCCGATCGAACACGCTCATCGAACACATGGTCGGGCGGTACCGGTTTTGTCGGTGCCGCCCGGTACCGTGAATGAACGATGAGCGCCTTGTTCGACTTGCCCTCAAGTCCCCCCGTTTCCCGCGCGGGCCACCTGCTCGACGACCTGAACCCCGCGCAGCGCCGTGCCGTCGAGCACGCCGGTTCACCGCTGCTCGTGGTGGCCGGCGCCGGCTCCGGCAAGACGCGCGTCCTCACCAGGCGGATCGCCTACCTGCTCGCGGAACGCGACGTGCACCCCGGCCAGATCATGGCCATCACGTTCACGAACAAGGCCGCCGCGGAGATGAAGGAGCGCGTCGCCGACATGGTGGGCGCCCGCGCCCGCTCGATGTGGGTGTCGACGTTCCACTCGATGTGCGTCCGCGTCATGCGCCGCGAGGCCAAGACCCTGGGCATGTCGTCGAACTTCTCGATCTACGACAGCGACGACACGCGGCGCCTCATCACGCTCGTGGCCCGAGACCTCGATCTAGACCCGAAGAAGTACGCGGCCCGCACCCTCGCCGTGCACATCTCGAACCTCAAGAACGAGCTCATCGATCCGGAGACCGCCACCGCCCAGGCCACCAACGACCTGGAACGCCGAGTGGCCGAGGTCTACACGGTCTACCAGCGCCGCCTGGGCGAGTCGAACTCCCTCGACTTCGACGACCTCATCATGCGCACGGTCGAGCTCCTCCAGACGTTCCCGGACGTGGCCGAGCACTACCGCCGCCGCTTCCGCCACGTCCTGGTCGACGAGTACCAGGACACCAACCACGCCCAGTACACCCTGGTCCGCGAACTGGTCGGCAAGGCAGGCGGCGAGCTCCCGCCGGCAGAACTGTGCGTGGTGGGCGACGCCGACCAGTCCATCTACGCCTTCCGCGGCGCCACGATCCGCAACATCGTGGAGTTCGAGCGCGACTACCCGGACGCCACCACGATCCTGCTGGAGCAGAACTACCGCTCCACCCAGAACATCCTCACGGCGGCCAACGCGGTCATCTCCCGCAACCCCAACCGTCGCGACAAGTCCCTTTGGTCCGACCTGGGCGAGGGCGAGAAGATCGTCGGCTACGTGGCCGACAACGAACACGACGAGGCCGCCTTCGTGGCCAACGAGATCGACCGCCTGGTGGACGGCGGAGAGGTCAACAACAGCGAGATCGCCGTCTTCTACCGCACCAACAACCAGTCGCGCGTCTTCGAGGAAATCTTCATCCGCCTGGGCCTTCCGTACCGGGTCGTCGGCGGCGTCCGCTTCTACGAGCGCCGAGAAGTCCGCGACGCCCTGGCCTACCTCCGCACCCTGGCCAACCCGGACGACACGGTCTCCCTCCGCCGAATCCTCAACGTCCCCAAGCGAGGCATCGGCGACCGAGCCGAAGCCTGCGTCTCGGCCTACGCCGAACGCGAACGCATCAGCTTCGCCGCAGCCCTCCGCGAAGCCGTGCACGACCGCGTCCCGATGCTGAACCCGCGCTCCCGCAACGCAATCGCCGGTTTCGTCGAACTGATGGACCAACTCGGCGAGATGGTCGAGCGCGAGGACGACGTGGCCGACATCCTGGAAGCCGTCCTGGAAAAGACCGGCTACCGCACCGAACTGGAAGCCAGCGAAGACCCACAGGACCACACCAGGGTCGAAAACCTGAACGAGCTGGTCACCGTCGCCCGCGAGTTCACCGAACTGGAACTCCCAGAAGGCGCCGACCCCATCCCCTCCCTCCCGGCCTTCCTGGAACGCGTCTCCCTGGTAGCCGACGCCGACTCGATCCCGGACGCAGAGTCCGACGGCGTGGTGACCCTGATGACCATCCACACGGCCAAGGGCCTCGAATACCCGGTCGTCTTCTCCACGGGCTGGGAAGACGGCGTCTTCCCCCACATGCGAGCCCTGGGCGACCCAGCCGAGTTGGCCGAAGAACGCCGCCTCGCCTACGTGGGCATCACCCGAGCCCAACGCCGCCTCTACCTCTCACGAGCCCTGGTCCGCTCAGCCTGGGGCCAGCCCTCAGCCAACCCGGCCTCCCGCTTCCTGAGCGAAATCCCCCAAGACCTCCTCGACTGGCGCCGAGTAGAGCCGTCCCGCTCGGCCCCAGCAGCCGCCACAACCTGGGGCCGCTCAGCCTCAGGCGGCATAGCCTCCCGAGGCCTGACCCGCCCAGCCCCAGGCAAAGCGGGCTGGAAGGACGCCCCAGCCATGAAGCTGGAAGTGGGCGACCGCGTAACCCACGACAAGTACGGCCTGGGCCGAGTAGTAGCAGTAGACGGCGCGGGCCTGAGGGCCACCGCCACCATCGACTTCGGCGGCTCCGGCACAGTCCGCCTGATGCTGATAGGCAGCGTCCCAATGACCAAGCTCTAACCAGCGCCACCCCAGCCAGGCCGCAGCGCGCGCACCGGGCAGCCCACCCAATGCACCCGATGGCGAAGCCGAGGCAATGGCGACGCCGAAGGCGAGCTGCTTGTCCCGTGCGCTTCGGGTGGGGTCCCGTCACGAGTCGTGCCTGATCG